>NZ_JBICYJ010000024.1:0-128590 GCF_043200835.1 Kitasatospora sp. NPDC048365 | reverse complement strand
CGGCGCCGGGGGGGGGGCGCCCGGGCCCGCGGCGGGGGGGGGGGGGGGGGGGGGCGCCCCCCCCCCCCCCCCCCCCCCCCCCACCTTCGTGTCGGTATGTTGCGATCCGTCGACGATCCGTTCGCCACCGGCAGGGGCAGGTCGTGGTCGGCGGCCGCGACGTGGGACGATGTCCCGCATGCCAGCAACGTCGACGCCGGGTGACCAGAACGGGCGGTACAACCGCCCGGACGCCTCGATGTCCCTGCTGACCACGGTGATGGAGCACAGCCTCGACGACGGGTACGCCGAGGCGGCCAAGGCGAAGGGCTCGGCCGGGCCGTACCGGCTGCCCGGGACGTCCAAGGGTCGGCTGATGCTGGCGCTGGGCCTGGGGCTGGCGGCGACCGTGGTGACGGTGGGCGCGGTGAACACGCACGAGGCGGCGCCGGCCCTCGCGAAGGAGCGGGACGCGCTGATCCACCGGGTCAACGACGCGACCAAGGCGGCGGACCGGCTGCAGCACCAGGTCGAGGAGGACCGCGACAAGGTCGCCGCGGCGCAGCAGCAGGCGCTGCAGACGGGGGACGGCGGCCTGGCGGAGCTGGCCGCGCAGACCGGGACCGCGGCGATGACGGGCCCGGGCATCAAGCTGGTGATAGAGGACGCGTCGGGCACGGGCGCGGGCGGCAACGTGAGCGACCCGCGCAACGCCGAGGGCTTCCGCAACAGCGGCCGGTTGAAGGACCACGACCTGCAGTACGTGGTGAACGGGCTGTGGCAGGCCGGTGCGGAGGGGATCTCGGTGAACGGGCAGCGGCTGACCGCGCTGTCGGCGATCCGGGCGGCCGGTGACGCGATCCTGGTGGACAACCGGCCGCTGGTGCCGCCGTACACGGTGCTGGCGATCGGGAACGGGCCGCAGCTGGCGGCCGGGTTCCAGGACAACCAGGGAGGCCGGTACCTGAAGATCATTCAGGACAGCTACGGGATCAAGTACGCGCTGTCGGTGCAGAAGAACCTGACGCTGCCGGCGGCGCTGGGTGTGACCCTGCGCTGGGCCCAGCCCGTGGTGCCCACGCCGACCGCGTCGGCTTCGGCGTCGGCGTCCGCTTCGGCGTCGCCGGGCGCGTCGGCCTCTCCCTCCCCTACATCTACTCGGACAGGAGTCGCAACACCGTGATTGCCGTACTGGGTCTTGTGATCGGCGTGGTCGTCGGCCTGTTCGTCCAGCCCGAGGTGCCGGACGCCGTGGTGCCGTACCTGCCGATCGCGGTGGTGGCGGCGCTGGACGCGGTGTTCGGCGGTGTCAGGGCGATGCTGGACGGGATCTTCGACGACAAGGTCTTCGTGGTGTCGTTCCTGTCGAACGTCGTGGTGGCGGCGCTGATCGTGTTCCTGGGTGACCAGCTGGGCGTCGGGTCGCAGCTGTCGACCGGTGTGGTGGTCGTGCTGGGCATCCGGATCTTCTCCAACGCTGCGGCGATCCGCCGGCACGTGTTCAGGGCGTAGGGAGCGAGCCGTGGCGAACGAGGACAGGGACAAGGACAAGGGCGAGCACCGGGAGCCCGAGGAGCTGTCGGAGAAGGCGGCGCCCGAGCCCGCGGAGCCCGTGGGGTCGGCCGAGCCCGTGGAGCCGGAGGTGTCTGCGGAGCCCGTGGAGCCGGTGGGGCAGCCCGCCGAGCCCGCCGAGCCCGCCGAGCCCGGCGAGGCGGCGGTGCCGTCGGACGCGCGGCGGCGGATGCGGGCCGCGCTGTGGCCGCCGCGGGTGTCGCGGGGGCAGTTGGTGGTGGCGCTGCTGCTGTTCGCGCTGGGGCTGGGTCTGGCCATCCAGGTGCGCTCGACCAACGACCACGACCAGCTGCGCGGGGCGCGCCAGGAGGATCTGGTTCGCATCCTCGACGAACTGGACAGCCGTCAGCAGCGTCTTCAGCAGGAGAAGGCGCAGCTGGAGCAGTCCCTGGCGCAGTTGGAGAACAGTTCCAATCAGGCCAAGGAAGCTCAGGAGCAGACCAGGAAGAAGACGGCTGAACTGGGTGTTCTGGCAGGTACGGTGAAGGCGACCGGTCCGGGGATCGTGCTGACGATCGACGATCCCCAAGGGCAGGTGAAGGCGGATATGCTGCTGGACACGCTGCAGGAACTCCGAGCGGCGGGGGCGGAGGCGATTCAGATCAACGATGTGCGTGTGGTGGCCGGAACCTACTTCACCGACAACGCGTCGGGCGGGGTGCAGATCGACGGGAAGAACGTCGCGCAGCCGTTCCGTTTCACCGTGATCGGGAATCCGCAGGATCTGACGCCCGCCCTGAACATTCCCGGTGGTGTGGTCCGCAGCCTGGAGAAGCAGCAGGCCAAGGCCACCATCAGTCAGCAGCAGAAGGTCGTCGTCGACGCGCTGGTCGCGCCGAAGCAGTTGCAGTACGGCAAGCCGGCGGCGAAGTGAGGGAACGGATTCCGCACGGATCGTCAGTTTCCTGCCGCCCCCGGTGGCGGGTCGCCGCCTACCGTCGGTCACACTGGGTCATACTGTCGGCTTCACCCTGCCCCGCGGGCGGGTCTGTCACACGCAAGGGGATTCGCCCGTGAGTTTTTTCGGGAAGCTGTTCGGACGTAGCAACCGCCAGCCGGCGGCCGTGGAGGCGCCGACCGCGCGACACCGCCGTGAGGACGAGGCCGGCGTGCCGGGGATGCGTCCGGCGCCGACGGGCGACCAGTACGAGGAGCGGCCGCTGTTCCGGGACGACAACGCGACCCAGGGCGCGGGCATCCCGACGGGTTCCTTCGACGCGTACGGCGCGTCGGTTGATTCGGCGGGCGCCGCGCGCATAGGTTTCGCGTCAGGACCCTCAACCTCTGGTGGAGGGTTTGCCCCGGATCCCTACGCCGGGCACGTCCAGCCGGGTGTGCCGCGCCAGGAGGCTGTGAACATGGCTGGGACGAGCCCGTGCCCGCGGTGCGGGCACCAGAGCCCGGCGACGGCCCGTTTCTGCTCCAACTGCGGCACCGCCCTGCGCGGCCTGCCGGAGGGCGCGGCCGAGACCACCTCGACCATTTCGATCTCCGGGATCGAGTCGTACGACCCGAACGCGACCTCGGCCGGCAGCACCGGTGCCACGCCGGCGCTGTCCGCCGAGGTGATGGCGGCGATCGACGCCCTGCCGCCGGGTTCGGCGCTGCTGATCGTGCTGCGCGGCCCGAACGCGGGCAGCCGGTTCCTGCTGGACTCGGACAAGACCACGGCCGGTCGTCACCCGCAGGGTGACATCTTCCTGGACGACGTCACGGTCTCCCGCAAGCACGTGGAGTTCCGGCGCCAGGGGGGCGGCGGCTTCTCGGTGGCGGACGTGGGCAGCCTCAACGGCACCTACGTCAACCGGGAGCGGATCGACGAGGTCGTGCTGAACAACGGCGACGAGGTGCAGATCGGCAAGTACCGCCTGGTGTACTTCGCCGGCCACCACCGGGGGTACTAGTCCACGACTTCGGCGGGAGCCCGCGTGACCCCACAGACACCCACCTCCCTCGGTGCTCCGCCCGTGCCGGCCTCCCGCCGCGCGGGCGAGGCCCGGCGGCGCGGTGACGAGCTGCTCTCCATCGGCGCGGTCCTGGCCCACCTGCGGGACGACTTCCCCGAGGTGACCATCTCCAAGATCCGCTTCCTGGAGGCGGAGGGCCTGGTCGAGCCGCAGCGCACCCCGTCGGGCTACCGCAAGTTCAGCCCGGCGGACGTGGAGCGGCTGGCGTACGTGCTGCGCATGCAGCGCGACCACTACCTGCCGCTGAGGGTGATCCGGGAGCACCTGGACGCGATGGAGCGCGGGGAGGCGCCGCCGGCGCTGCCCCCCGCGGAGGCGCGGCCGGGCCCGCTGGAGGAGGCGGACCGCGAGCTGGTCGCGGCCTCCGGGGCGTCGGCCGGGGTGCGGCTGGGCCGGGCGGAGCTGATCGCCGCGGCCGAGTCGGGCGAGGCGGAGCTGGTCGAGTGGGAGTCGTACGGGCTGGTCACGGCCGGGCCGGACGGCGGCTACGACGGCGAGGCGCTGCAGATCGCCCGGTTGGTGGCGGAGCTCGGCCGGTACGGGCTGGAGCCGCGCCACCTGCGGGCGATGAAGGCGGCCGCCGACCGGGAGGTCGCTCTGGTGGAGCAGGTGGTGGCGCCGCTGCGCCGGCACCGCAACCCGCAGACCCGGGCGCACGCCGAGGCGACGGCGCGGGAACTGGCCACCCTGTCGGTGCGGCTGCACGCGGCGATGGTGCAGGCAGGGCTGCGTGCGCGGCCCTGAGGCGGCCGCCGGGACGACCGGCTGCGCTTTCATATCGGCTCCGAGGGCCATAGGGTTGCCAGTGTGAATGAGCTCGACGTCGTGGGTGTCCGGGTGGAGATGCCTTCCAACCAGCCGATCGTGCTGCTGCGGGAGGTCGGGGGCGATCGGTACCTGCCGATCTGGATCGGCCCCGGCGAGGCGACCGCGATCGCCTTCGCCCAGCAGGGGATGACGCCGGTGCGGCCGCTGACGCACGACCTCTTCAAGGACGTGCTGGACGCGCTCGGCCACCAGCTCACCGAGGTGCGGATCAGCGAACTGCGGGACGGCGTGTTCTACGCGGAGCTGGTCTTCGCCGGCGGGGTGGAGGTCAGTGCCCGGCCATCGGACGCGATAGCGCTGGCGCTGCGCACCGGCACGCCGATCTTCGGTGCCGAGGACGTGCTGGCGGAGGCGGGCATCTCGATCCCGGACGAGCAGGAGGACGAGGTGGAGAAGTTCCGCGAGTTCCTCGACCAGGTCTCGCCGGAGGACTTCGGGGGCGGCCCGCAGTAGTCGCGGCGTCGCGACTCGTCGGCCGCGACTCATTAGTGCGGCGGGCGGGGCACCGCAAGTCGCGAAGGCCGAAATTGTGGGGGACTACCCACACTTGGGGCACGAAAAACCACCCTCGCGGGTGACATTGTCGGAGACCGTCGGCGTGGCGATCGTTGACGGTCTACGAGTGACTGCCTACCGTCAGGTGATGGCTCCGGCAGACGGGCCACCCGGGCCCGGGCCCGCGGGAGTAGTGGACGGAGGGTCGGCGATGGTCGGCAGCGGCGACGAGACGGCCTCGGGCGGCCTGTGCGCCGTGCATGTGCCGCGTGCCGGCCGGGGGCTGATCGGGCGTCCGTGGAGCCCGGAGCCGGCCGAGGAGCCGGAGCTGCCCCGAGTGGGCCGCTTCCCGGCGGTGCAGGCCGAGGCGCCGGCGATCGAGCGGTTGGCGCCGACCTCGGCGCTGGTCGGCTACCGCGGCCCGACCGCGTGCGCGGCCGCCGGCATCACCTACCGCCAGCTCGACTACTGGGCCCGCACCGGCCTGTTGGAGCCGAGCGTCCGCTCGGTGTACGCGGCGGGCGCGCAGCGGCTGTACAGCTTCCGCGACATCCTGCTGCTGAAGATCGTGAAGCGGCTGCTGGACGCCGGCGTGTCACTGCAGAACATCCGGGTGGCGGTCACCCATCTGCAGCAGGCCGAGCAGGCGGACCTGGCCGGGATGACCCTGATGTGCGACGGCGCGACGGTCTACGAGTGCACCTCGCCGCAGCAGGTGGTCGACCTGCTGGGCGGCGGGCAGGGCGTGTTCGGGATCGGCGTCGGCGCGGTGTGGCAGGAGCTGGAGGCGGCGCTGAGCCGGCTGCACGCGGAGCGCACCGACACCGGCGAGACGGTTGTCGGCCACGACCCGGCGGACGAGCTGGCGCAGCGCCGCAACCGCGCGGGATAGCCGGAACCGCTCGGCGGCCGGAGTCGTCGGGGCTGGTGTGAGGATCACTGGTGTGGTGCGGCGTCGGGCCGGGCAGGTGCGGCGGGCGGCGTGGTGGCTGGTCAGGTGGCGTCCGGCGGGGTTGGCCGGCCGGCGGGGTCAGCGGCGCTGGTTCCAGGCGGTGGTGGCGCTGAGCGTGCTGGCGCTGGCGCCGAGCGCCTGGCTGTGGTCCGGTTCGGGCAGCCGGGTGGGGACGGTGGAGAGCGCGCCGCAGGCGCCGGTCGCGGTGGTGTTCGGCGCGGGGCTGTTCGGCACCGAGCCCTCGCCGTACCTGGCGCACCGGCTGGACGCGGCGCTGGAGCTGTACCGGCAGCACAAGGTCCGGGCGATCCTGGTGACCGGCGACAACGGCCGCACCGACTACGACGAGACCGACACGATGCGCGGCTACCTGATCGACCGGGGCGTGCCCGCGGTGAAGGTGGTCGGCGACTACGCGGGCTTCGACACCTGGGACTCCTGCTCCCGGGCGCGCCGGATCTTCGGCGTGGACCGGGCGCTGCTGGTCAGCCAGACGTTCCACGTGCGCCGGGCGCTGGCGCTGTGCGAGGCGGCCGGCATCGACTCGTACGGCGTCGGGGTGGAGGAGTGGCACGACATCACCTGGTACTACGGGGGGTTCCGGGAGATCCCCGGTGCCGGCAAGGCGCTGCTGAACACGGTGTTCCGCAGCGACCCGACGTTCCTCGGGCCGCACGAGGACGGGATCAGCCGGGCGCTGGAGCAGTAGCCGGGCGGGCGGCGCGGGTGGGCGGTCGGCGGAACGGGCCGGGGCCCTTGACGGTGCGCAGCACGGGGGCGCTCTCCACCCGGTCGACGGCGTCGAGGGCGGCGATCCGGGTGGTCAGGTAGGTGTAGACGGACCGCACGTCGGGGCAGAGCAGCACGGCGTGCAGGTTGGTGGGGCCGGTGGTGGCGCAGACGAAGGCGAGCTCGGGGTGGGCGGCCAGCGCCTCGCCGGTGGCGGCCAGCCGGGAGGGCGGGACGGACAGCCACAGCAGGGCGGTGGTGCGCAGGCCGAACACCCGCCAGTCCAGGTCGAGGTCGTAGTAGAGGGCGCCGTGCCGCTCCAGTTCGTCCATCCGGCGGCGGACGGTGGCGGCGGACCAGCCGGTGGCGGCGGCGAGGTCGGTGAGGTTGGCCCGGCCGTCGACGGCCAGTGCGTCCAGCAGTCGGCGATCCGCGCGCTCCAGGGCGGGCGGGGGGCCGGTGGGGGCGGGTGTCCCGTCCAGCAGCAGGGCGACCTGCTCGGCGGTGAGCGCGCCGGACTTGATCGCCAGGCCCTGCGCGCCGCCGAAGAAGGTGTGGATCACGCACTGGGCGGTCACCCCGACCACGCTCGGGGTGCGTGGCAGCCGTTGCAGGAGCAGGGTGCCGTCCTGCTGGTCGGGGTGGAAGCGGGTGCCGCAGTTGATCTCGGTGCCGCCGGCGCTCAGGCCGACCCAGGTGGTGTCCTCGCGGCGGGCCAGCGCCTCGGCGAGGGTGCCGGCCGCGTCCGGGGTGCACTGCACCCGGAGCAGCCAGCGCTCCTCGCCCAGGGCGTGCGGCGCGGAGAGGCCGAGCACCCGCAGCGCGCCCGTGCCGACCAGGCGGGCGTAGCGGCGGGCCACCGTCTGGTCGGAGACGCCCAGGGCGCGGGCGATCCGGCTGAACGGGGCGCGGCCGTTCAGCTGGAGGGCGTGCGCGAGCTGCCGGTCCAGGAGGTCGTAGCTGTCGGATTCCACGGGGAGAAGGCTAGCCGGTGTCGGAATCCTGCGGAATCTGGTGGATGGGTGGGGGATCGACGGGTCAGGGCCCGATGGTGTGGAGAAATTCCTACGACCCACCGGAGGCCCCGCCATGCGCAAGTGGATCCCCCTGGCCGCGATCAGCCTGGGGGCGTTCATGCTGCTGGTCGACGTCAGCATCGTGAACGTCGCCCTGCCGCAGATGTCCGCCGACCTCGACTCCTCGTTCACCGCCCTGCAGTGGGTGGTCGACGTGTACGCCCTGATGCTGGCCGCGCTGCTGATGGCGCTCGGCTCGCTCGGCGACCGGGTCGGCCACCGCCGGCTCTACCTGCTGGGGCTGGTGGTCTTCGCCGCCGCCTCGCTCGGCTGCGCGCTGGCGCCGGGCGCCGGGACGCTGATCGCGGCCCGCGCCGCGCAGGGCGTCGGCGGGGCCGCCATGATGACCTCCACCACCGCGCTGATCGGCGCCGCGTACCGGGGGCGCGAGCGCGGTGTGGCCTTCGGCGTGTGGGGCGCGGTCAACGGCGCCGCTGCGGCGGTCGGGCCGGTGCTCGGCGGGCTGCTCACCGACGGCTTCGGCTGGCGGTCGATCTTCCTGGTGAACGTGCCGGTCGCGGCGGCCGCGGTGCTGCTGACCCGGGCGACCGTCCCCGCGCAGGCGTCGCGGGCCGGCGGCGGCCGGTTCGACCTGGCGGGCGCGGTGCTGTTCACCGGGTTCGGCGCGGCGCTGGTGTACGGCCTGATCGAGAGCGGCGAGCGCGGCTGGGGCAGCCCGCGGGTGCTCGTCCCGCTGGTCGGCGCCGCGCTGGCGCTGGCCGGGTTCGTCCTGGTCGAGCGGCGGGCGGAGCGGCCGCTGCTGGACCTGGCGCTGCTGCGCAACCGCAGCTTCCTCGGCCTGACGCTGGGCGGCCTGCTGCTGACGGCCGGCGCGTTCGCGCAGCTCACCTACACCTCGCTGTGGCTGCAGCAGGTGCTCGGCCTCGGGCCGCTGGGGGCGGGGCTCGTGGTGTGCCCGCTGGCGGCGTCGGCGTTCGTGGTGGCGCCGCTCAGCGCCCGGCTGTTCCCGCAGGCCGCGCCGCGGCGGCCGATCGGGTACGGGCTGCTGCTGATCGGCGCCGGGACGCTGATGCTCTGCCTGGTCGGCCCGGGTTCGGGCTGGGCGGTGCTGGTGCCGGGCCTGCTGGTCACCGGTGTCGGGGTCGGGCTGGCGACGCCCTCGCTGATGTCCAGTGCGCTGGCGGCGGTGGAGCCGCAGCGGGCCGGCATGGCGGCCGGGGTGGTCAGCACCGGGCGGCAGCTCGGCTTCGCGCTCGGGATCGCGGTGCTCGGCACGGTCTTCCAGGACCGGCTGCGGGACTTCGCCGGGGCCGTCGACCCGCACGTGGCGTTCGCGGCCGGGCTGGACCGGGTCTACCTGGTGGCGGGCTGCGTGGGCCTGGCGGCCGGGGTGCTGGTCCTGGCGACCGTCCGCCCGGTCGTCGAGGCGGCCGCGGTGGGAGCGAGGAGCACGGGGGCGGACAGCGTCGGGGCGGGCAGCGCGCGCTGACCGGCCGGGCGGCGGGTGCGGCGCTCTGTCGTACCCGTGCGCGATGATCGACAGGTGCGGACCGTGCCGAGCATCATCCACCTCGACATGGACGCCTTCTTCGCCGCGGTGGAGCAGGCGTCCAAGCCGAGCCTGCGCGGGAAGCCGGTCGTCGTCGGCGGGCTGGGCGGGCGCGGCGTGGTCTCCACCGCCTCGTACGAGGCGCGGAGGTTCGGGGTGCACTCGGCGATGCCGATGGCGCAGGCCCGCCGGCTCTGCCCGAACGCGGCCTTCCTCACCGGGCGCTTCGAGGCGTACCGGCGCAACAGCGAGATCGTGATGGCCCTGCTGCGCGAGCGCTCCCCGCTGGTCGAGCCGCTCAGCCTGGACGAGGCGTTCGTCGACCTGGAGGCCGGGCCGTACGGTCCGGCGCTGCGCGACGCCGGGCCCGGCGAGGGCGCGCAGCTGGTGCTGGCGGTCGCCGAGGACCTGCGCGCCGACATCGTCGAGCACACCGGGCTGACCGCCTCGGTCGGCGCGGCCGGGTCCAAGCTGATGGCGAAGATCGCCTCCGAGCAGGCCAAGCCGGACGGGCTGGTGCTGGTCGGCGTCGGCACCGAGCGGGACGTGCTCAGCCCGATGCCGGTGCGGGCCCTGCCCGGCATCGGCCCGGCCACCGAGCAGGCGCTGCGCCGCGCCGGGCTGACCACGGTCGCCGACCTCGCCGCCGCCGGGCCGGAGGAGCTGGTGCAGCTGCTCGGGCGGGCGCACGGCGCGGGCGTCCACGCGATGGCGCTCGGTCTCGACGACCGGCCGGTGGTGCCCGACCGGGACGCCAAGTCGGTGTCGGTGGAGGACACCTTCGAGGTCGACCTGGCCGACCGGGACCGGATCCTGCGCGAGATCGACCACCTGGCGGCGCGCTGCGTGCGGCGGCTGCACGCCACCGGGCGCTCCGGGCGGACGGTGGTGCTCAAGGTGCGGCGCTTCGACTTCTCCACGTTGACCCGCTCCGAGACGCTGCGCGGGCCGACCGACGACGAGGAGGTGATCGCCTCGACCGCCCGGCGGCTGGCCCTGCAGGTGGACGTCACCGGCGGGGTGCGGCTGCTCGGCGTCGGCGTCTCGCAGCTCGCCGACTTCACCCAGGAGGACCTGTTCGCCCAGCTGGAGCGGGCCGAGCGCGCCGAGCGGGAGGAACGCGAGGAGAGCGAGCCGGAGCCGGTGGCCGCCGAGGCGGTCGAGGAGCCGCCCGCCGCCCGCCGCTGGTGGCCCGGCCAGGACGTCACCCACGCGGAGCTCGGCCCCGGCTGGGTCCAGGGCAGCGGCGTCGGCCGGGTCACCGTCCGCTTCGAGACCCCGGACAGCCCGCCGGGCCGGGTCCGTACCTTCGCCATCGACGACCCGGAGTTGGAGCCTTCCGGCCCGCTGGCGCTGCGCCCCGGTGTTGAATGATCCACATCGTTTGATGGTCAGGGGGCTGATGAGTCGTCGGCAGTTGGCCCGGTGGGGTCGACGCTGTGCTTCGACCGCGCCGCGGGCCTGGTGTTCGTGAGCGCGCACGACCTCTTCGACCCGAACAGGAAGCACGTCGGGATCGGTCCTGACGGCAAGGAGACCACGGTGGCCCCGTCGCAGTACCCGGTCCAGTCATGAGCGGGGCCGGGAGGCGGGTGGTGTGTCGTCGGGTGTTCCTGGGCGTGGGTGTCGGAGCGGTGGCGGCCGTGGCGTCGGCGGCGGGCTTCGTGACTGGTCGATCGAGGATGCGGCCGAGAAGGCCGTGGAGGACGAGCGGACGGTCCACGAGGGCCTGGAGAACGAGCGGCTGCGCAAGGCGCTGAGCCGGTTCGCCCCGGCGGGCGCGGACTGGGTCGGGTCCGAGGAACTCACCGGGTCCCTGGTGCGTGCGGGGAAGGCGAGGGTCTGTTTCGACCGGGCGTCCGACACCGTCTGTCTGATGGCCGTGCAGCTCGGCTCCTGAGCCGGGGACGGCAACGGCCCCGCACCTGTCCAGGGGTGCGGGGCCGGTTGTCGGCCGGGTCGGCGTACGGTCTCGATGCCCTCAGGGCCGTACGCTTCCCGGTCTCCTCGCCGGCCTGTCCGGGGCCGGCGGGGGAGGACGCCTGGTCGGGGAGACCTCAGGCGTCGGTCTTGGCGAGCTCCGGTGCGGCCTGCTCGGCGGCGACGGGCTCGACGGGCTTGATGCGGCGGATGGCGAACGGCACCAGCGCGGCGACCAGGCACATCACGGCGGCGATCCAGAAGGCGTGCCGGTACGCGTCCAGGGTGGGCAGCTGCACCGGGATCGGCAGCTTCATGGTGTCGCCGGTGAGGATCGCGCCCATCACGGCGGTGCCGATCGCGCCACCGACGGTGCGCAGCACGGCGTTCATGCCGTTGGCGATGCCGCTCTGCTCGGCCGGGACGGCGCCGTTGATGTAGGCCGGCATGGCGGCGTAGGCCAGGCCCACGCCGAGGCCGAAGACGGCCGAGGAGAGGTAGATGTCGATCTCGTGGCCGTGGCGCACCGCGAGGTAGACCATGGCGGCGGAGCCGAGCAGGCCGCCGAGAACCAGCGGCAGGCGGGGGCCGCGGCGGGCGATCAGCAGGGCGCCGACCGGGGCGGCGACCATCGAGCCGAGGGCGGAGGGCAGCAGCATGATGCCGGCGTGCAGCACGGTGGCGGTGAAGCCGTAGTGCGCCAGCTTCTCCGGGGTCTGGGCGAAGTTGCTGATCAGCAGGAAGGAGCCGTACATCCCGAAGCCGATGAGCAGGCCGGAGATGTTGGTGAAGGCGACCGCGGGGCGGGAGAGCATCTTCATGTCGACCAGCGGGTGCTTGACCTTGACCTCGATGAGGATCCAGATCAGGGCGACCACGGCGGCGACGGCGAACAGGCCGAGGGTCTTGGTGGAGGTCCAGCCCCAGTGGTTGCCCTGGCTGACGGCGATCAGCAGGGCGGAGAGCCAGCCGGCCAGGGTGATCGCGCCGAGCGGGTCGGCGCCGCCGTTCTTGTCGACGACCGGGTCCTTGGGGACGCGCAGGGCGACCAGGCCGACCGCGATCAGGCCGAAGGCCAGACCCATCCAGAAGATCGACTTGTAGCTCCAGTGCTCCAGCAGCAGGCCGGTGGCGACCAGGCCGAGGCCGGAGCCGACGCCCATCGAGGCGCTGATGGCGGCGACGCCGCCGGTGACCTTCTCGCGGGGCATCTCGTCGCGGACGATGCTGATCGCGAGCGGCAGCACACCACCGCCGGCGCCCTGCAGGACGCGGGCGACCACCAGCCAGGTGAAGGAGTGGGTGGAGACGGCGAGCGCCGAACCGGCGACCAGGCCGGCCAGCGAGACCAGCAGCATCGGCTTGCGGCCGCGCAGGTCGCCGAAGCGGCCGAGCAGCGGGGTGAGCACGGCGGCGGAGAGCAGGTTCGCCGTCATCAGCCAGGTGATGCTGGAGCCGGAGACGTCCAGCTCCTTGGCGAGCGAGGGCAGGATCGGCACGACCGCGGTCTGCACCACGGTGAAGGCCAGCATGGCCACGATCAGCGCGGGCAGCACGCGGGCGCTGGTCGGCGCGGCGGCCGTGACGGTGGGCTGTGATGCCTCGCTCACGGTGACTTCCTCATTCTTCAGGCAGGCGATAGTGAATCAGCTGAAGTAACCATGCAGGGAGATACTTCAGTCTGTCAAATATCGTCGGGTGAAGCTTTGGCAAAGCGGCGGCCCCGGTCCGCGGGGAGCGGACCGGGGCCGGTGGCGGCGCGGATCAGGCCGGGCGAAGCGGCTCCGGCCGGACCGTGGCCGCGGCCACCGTCTCGGGGTGACCGTTGTGCAGCGGCGCCGGGTGCGACAGCGGGACGGTGCCCATCGGCGCGGGGTGCGCCTGGGTGGGCTGCTGGATGCCGAGCTGCTGCGCGGCGTGCTGCTGGACGCCGTTCGGCTGCGGCGCCCCGTGCTGCCGGGTGCCGGCCGACCGGCCGGAGGGACCGGCGGCGGGCTCGGCCGTCGAGTCGTGCACCTCGACCTGCTCGCGGCGCAGCTCCTCGTGGATCACCTCCTCCTCGGTGTACCGCTCCACCACCAGGCGCACCCGCTCGATCGGGGCCAGGTACTTGCGCACCACCGGCCGCTCCTCGCGCAGGGTCACCTCCTCCATCGCCTCGTCGATCTCCTGCTCGGTGAGCGACTCCCGCTCCTGCTCGGTGACCGGGACGCGTTCCACCCGCACCCGCTCGCGCACCACCGGCACCCGGCGCTCGACCGGCTCGGTGGTCACGTACTTGCGCAGCCGGGCGGTGCCCAGCTCGTGCCACTCGGTGGTGATCTCCAGGCGCTCCTCGCGGCAGGTGATCTCGATCGGGGCGGCGGGCGCGTCGCCGGTGGCCGCCGTCCGGGCGTGCGCCTGGGGCTGCGGCTGCGTCTGCGGGAGCTTGTGCTCGGCCGGCGCGGCGTAGGTCGGCGGCGGGGCGAGGGTGCGGTTCACGGCGGGCTGGGCGTGCTGCGCGGGCTGGGCGCCGGCCGCCTGGGCCGCCGCCGCGGCGGCGACCGGGGCGGTGGTGCCGAAGTCCCGGTCGACGGGCTTGTCCATGGACTTGTCGGCGGGCCGCTCCGCGGCGAGGGAGCCGTTGGCCGCGGTCGGCGGCACGGGCTGGCCGTTGCCGGTGTCCAGCCCGTAGTAGCGGTACAGCTGGAGCTCCTGGGCGGGGGAGAGGTGCTGCCCCACACCGAAGTCCGGGGATTCCTTGATCAGCGACTTGTCGTACGGGACGCGCAGCTCGTCCCCGGAGAATTCGCTGGTGGTCAGCGGGACGAAGGCGTCCCGGCCGAAGATTCCGGTGCGCACGGCGGCCCACTCGGGTTCGCCGGTCGCGTCGTCCAGATACACCTCGTCGACCGTGCCGATCTTGTCACCGTTCCGGTCGACCGCCTTGTGTCCGATCAGGTCGCGCGGATCGATATCGGTCTGCACGCTGTCCTCCAGTCCTGCTGCTCCTTGAGAATCCGTCAAAGGGGGGTGGTCGGAGGAGCTGGCCGACCACCACTTCACACGAAACGACATGTATCGGACACCGGCGAGCGGAGCTCAGCCGTCCGGGGCAGATCACAGGCCCGGACCGGTGATCGGGAACGTTCGCGCTGGTACCCTGGGCGGCGACCGCCGAGCCCGCTCGGGAGAGTCCCCGGCCCCGCGCGAGCGGGTGCGAAGGGGCGCCGAAGGAGCAACTCCTCCCCGGAATCTCTCAGGCATCCGTACCGAACGGGATCAGGTCACTCTGGAAAGCAGGGCAGGATCGCCGGCACAGGAGCCGGCGGCACCACCCTCACCGACGGTGCAAGTCGACGGGACGCCTCACGGCGCCGGCACGGCGAAGCTCTCAGGTACCGATGACAGAGGGGGAGGCCTGACGGGTTCGTCTGCTTTTCCGGCTCCCACGGCGTCCGGACCGGCATGCGTACCCCCGCCGGTCCGTGACCAGGAGGCCCCGACCCCCATGAACGCCAAGCCTTCCCTCACCGAGCTCGAGCAGGCCAGTCCCTTCCAGGGCCGCCACATCGGCCCCGACGCCGCCGCGCAGGACAAGATGCTGGCCCAGGTCGGCTACGGCTCCCTGGACGAGCTGTCCGACGCCGCCGTCCCCGCCGCCATCCGCAGCCTCACCGCGCTGGGCCTGCCGGCCGGCCGCTCCGAGGCCCAGGTGCTCGCCGAGCTGCGCGAGCTGGCCGGCCGCAACTCCGTGCTGACCTCCATGATCGGCCTGGGGTACTACGGCACCTTCACCCCGCCGGTGATCCTGCGCAACGTGCTGGAGAACCCGGCCTGGTACACCGCGTACACGCCGTACCAGCCGGAGATCTCGCAGGGCCGCCTGGAGGCGCTGCTCAACTTCCAGACCCTGGTCGCCGACCTGACCGGCCTGGACACCTCCGGCTCCTCGCTGCTGGACGAGGGCACCGCGGCCGCCGAGGCGATGGCGCTGGCCCGCCGCGTCACCAAGGTCAAGGGCGGCGTCTTCCTGGTCGACGCCGACTCGCTGCCGCAGACCATCGCGGTGATCGAGACCCGCGCCGAGCCGACCGGTGTCGAGGTGGTCGTCGCCGACCTGTCGAACGGCATCCCGGCGGAGGTCGCCGAGCGCGGCGTCTTCGGCGTGCTGGTGCAGTACCCGGGCGCCTCCGGTGCGGTCCGCGACCTCAAGCCACTGATCGACCGGGCCCACGAGCTGGGCGCGGTCGTCGCGGTCGCCGCCGACCTGCTGGCCCTGACCCTGCTGAAGTCCCCGGGCGAGCTGGGCGCCGACATCGCCTGCGGCACCTCGCAGCGCTTCGGCGTCCCGATGGGCTTCGGCGGCCCGCACGCCGGCTACCTCGCGGTCCGCGCCGCGTACGCCCGCAACCTGCCCGGCCGCCTGGTCGGCGTCTCGGTGGACGCGGACGGCCACCGCGCCTACCGCCTGGCCCTGCAGACCCGCGAGCAGCACATCCGCCGCGAGAAGGCCACCTCCAACATCTGCACCGCCCAGGTGCTGCTGGCCGTGATGGCCTCCATGTACGCCGTCTACCACGGCCCGGACGGCCTGGCGGACATCGCCCGCCGCACCCACCGCTACGCCGCGGCGCTCGCCGCCGGCCTGCGCGCGGGCGGCGTGGAGCCGGCGCACGAGTCGTTCTTCGACACCGTCACCGTGCGCGTCCCGGGCCGGGCCGCCGCCGTGGTCGCCGGCGCGCTCGCCGAGGGCGTCAACCTCTTCCAGGTCGACGAGGACACAGTCTCGATCTCCTGCGACGAGACCACCACCCGCGAGCACCTGGCCTCGGTCTTCGCCGCCTTCGGCGTCACCGCCGAGATCGCCGAGGACGCGGAGACCCTGCCGGAGGCGCTGCTGCGCTCCGACGAGTACCTGACCCACCCGGTCTTCCACAGCCACCGCTCCGAGACCGCCATGCTGCGCTACCTGCGCCGCCTGTCGGACCGCGACTACGCGCTGGACCGCGGCATGATCCCGCTGGGCTCCTGCACCATGAAGCTCAACGCGACCACCGAGATGGAGCCGGTGACCTGGCCGGAGTTCGGCCAGCTGCACCCCTTCGCCCCGGTCGACCAGGCGGCGGGCTACCTCACCCTGATCCGCGAGCTGGAGCAGCAGCTGGTCGAGGTGACCGGCTACGACGCGGTCTCCATCCAGCCGAACGCCGGCTCCCAGGGCGAGCTGGCCGGCCTGCTGGCCGTCCGCGCCTACCACCTGGCCAACGGCGACACCCAGCGCGACGTCTGCCTGATCCCGTCCTCCGCGCACGGCACCAACGCGGCCTCCGCCGCGATGGCCGGCATGCGGGTCGTCGTGGTGAAGACCCTGGTCGACGGCGACGTGGACGTCGAGGACCTGAAGGCCAAGATCGAGCAGCACCGCGACCAGCTCTCGGTGCTGATGGTCACCTACCCGTCCACCCACGGCGTGTACGAGACCGAGATCACCGAGATCTGCGCCATGGTGCACGAGGCCGGCGGCCAGGTGTACGTCGACGGCGCCAACCTGAACGCCCTGGTCGGCCTCGCCAAGCCGGGCAAGTTCGGCGCGGACGTCTCGCACCTGAACCTGCACAAGACCTTCTGCATCCCGCACGGCGGTGGCGGCCCGGGCGTCGGCCCGGTCGCGGTCCGCGCGCACCTCGCGCCGTACCTGCCCAACCACCCGCTGCAGGCGGAGGCCGGCCCGGCCACCGGTGTCGGCCCGATCTCGGCCGCCCCGTGGGGCTCGGCCGCGATCCTGCCGATCTCCTGGGCGTACGTGCGCCTGATGGGCGGCGAGGGCCTCAAGCGCGCCACCCAGGTCGCGGTGCTGAACGCCAACTACATCGCCAAGCGCCTGGCCCCGCACTTCCCGGTGCTCTACACCGGCCCCGGCGGCCTGGTCGCGCACGAGTGCATCATCGACCTGCGCCCGCTCACCAAGGAGACGGGCGTGACGGTGGACGACATCGCCAAGCGCCTGATCGACTACGGCTTCCACGCGCCGACCATGTCGTTCCCGGTGGCCGGCACGCTGATGATCGAGCCGACCGAGTCCGAGGACCTGCACGAGATCGACCGCTTCTGCGACACCATGATCGCGATCCGCGCGGAGATCGAGAAGGTCGGCACGGGCGCCTGGCCGAAGGACGACAACCCGCTGGCCAACGCCCCGCACACGGCGGCGACGCTGACCGGTGAGTGGGAGCACGCCTACTCGCGCCACGAGGCGGTCTTCCCGGCCGGCGTGAACCCGGCGGACAAGTACTGGCCGCCGGTGCGCCGCATCGACGGTGCGTACGGCGACCGCAACCTGGTCTGCTCGTGCCCGCCGCTGGACGAGTACGACGCCTGAGGGTGAAACCGAAGGGGTGCGGGGCCGGCGGCCCCGCACCCCTTCGGTGTTCCCTACGCCAGGGCGAGCGGTCGTCGAGGCGCGATGACGCTGCCGTCGGGCAGCAGCTCGCCGGTGTCCTCGAAGATCAGGACGCCGTTGCAGAGCAGGCTCCACCCCTGGTCGGGGTGGGAGGCGGCCACGGCGGCCGCCTCACGGTCGGGGGACTCCGCCGAAGGACACTCGGGTCGGTGCTGGCACATCGTCGTACCTCGCTCGGTTCGCCGTCCGGTTCGGGTGTGAACCGGCTCCACGGTGGGTAGGACAGTGCCCCCTCCGCCGCTGGTTCCCAGTGTCGGCATACCGAGGCCCGAGCGCAGCCATTTGGTGACATGCGCCACAGATGAGGGCCCGAGATCACCCGGCCGGATGGCTACTTGTCGAAGTCGCGCACAGCTGGGCCATCCCGCTCTGGCCCGTTCGGGTCATGCCCGGATGGCCCGAACCGGTGGGCTCCAGCCGGGCGAGCAACTCGGCCGCCGGATAGACCTGGTGCGCGGTCACCCCGAGCGGCGCCGGGGCGAGCGGGATCAGCAGGTCCTCGCCCGGCGTGCTGCCGTGCAGCCACAGGGCGGTCGCGTAGTGCCCGGGCATCGACAGCAGCCGCGGCTGCAGGCGGGTGTGCCCGCCCTGGACCAGCTGCCAGGCCTGGCGCAGCGCCCGCACCGTGGAGTCCAGGTAGGGCCCGGCGGTGAAGTGCGAGAAGGCGTGCCCCTCGGCGGTCTCCACCACCTCGGCCGCGGCCAGCACCTCGCCCGGCCCGTCCGGCCCCAGCCCGTCGCGCCCCAGCGACTCGCGCACCGGCCCGTCCGCCGCCGGATCGGCGGCCTTGGCGGTGTGCCGCACCAGGAACCGCCATCCGGTGCGGCGCGCGCCGGCCAGCCGGCCGTCCGGGCCGTCCAGGACGTACACCGCCAGCGGGTGCGCCGGCAGCAGTGGGCCGGGGCTGTGGCGCAGGACGGCGGCGGCCGGCTGGCGCAGCGCGTCCTGGGAACCGAGCGCGGCGTGGACCGCGCGCAGTGCGCTGGGCGGTGGCTGAAGCATGTGCAAGGTCATGTGGAGTCGCCTCTCCGTGCGAGATCGGCGTGCGAGTGCGGCATACCGGCGGGGCGTCGGTGTGAAGGGGGACCTGGGCCGTGTCCGGTTGGGCATGATCGCCGGGCGGGGCGCGGGCGGGCCGTCCGAGGGTTGGAGAACGGCTGGAGTCCGGCCGGAGCGCAGTGCGAATTCTACTCGAACAGGTGCGCAGGGTGACCTTCTTATCACGTTCGGTGGTGCCCGGCAAGTCGATCTGTCACTGAAAGATCGTCAGAAAGCTTGCACCGCTACTGCGTTCGGGCGGTCTGGCTAGGGATCTTCGCGGTGGGCATGATGACTTGCACGTTCGACCGAGGGGGAGGAGCACACCCGTGGGCGAGAAGGTCGTCGCGACCCGGGCGGAGCTGTCCGACCGGCAGCTCTACCGCCGCAAGCTGCAGCTGTGCCTGGACGTGCTGGAGCGGATGCTGCGCGAGGAACGGTTCGACCGCCCGAAGGCGATGATCGGACTGGAGATCGAGCTCAACCTCGCCGACGAGCAGGGTATGCCCGTGCTCGGCAACGCGCAGGTGCTGGGATCGATCGCCTCGTCGGACTTCCAGACCGAACTGGGCCAGTTCAACATCGAGGTCAACATCGCGCCGCGCCGGCTCGGCGGGCACGTCCTGGAGGAGCTGCGGGAGGAGATCGACACCTGCCTGCGCTACGCCGACCGCAAGGCCGCCGAGGTCGGCGCGCGGATCGTCATGGTGGGCATCCTGCCGACCCTGGACCTGGACCACACCGGCATCGACGCGATGAGCCGCAACGACCGGTACACCCTGCTCAGCGACCAGATCCTGGCCGCCCGCGGGGAGGACATCGCGCTCGACATCCAGGGCGTGGAGCACCTGGCGGTGGAGTCGGTGTCGATGGTCGCCGAGGCCGCCGCGACCTCCCTGCAGCTGCACCTGCAGGTCACCCCCGAGCGCTTCGCCTCGGTGTGGAACGCCGCCCAGGCGATCTGCGGCGTGCAGCTGGCGCTCGGCGCCAACGCGCCCTTCCTGTTCGGGCGGGAGCTCTGGCGCGAAACGCGCCCCGTGCTCTTCCAGCAAGCCTGTGACACCCGTTCGGCGGAGCTCAAGGCGCAGGGCGTGCGCCCCATCACCTGGTTCGGGGAGCGCTGGGTCGACTCCGCACACGATCTGTTCGCGGAGAACCTCAAGTACTTCCCGGCGCTGCTGCCGATCTGCGACGACGAGGACCCGGCGAAGGTCTACGCCTCCGGCGGCGTCCCGCGGCTCGGCGAGATGCGGCTGCACAACGGCACCATCTACCGGTGGAACCGCCCGGTGTACGACGTCGCCGACGGCGTCCCGCACCTGCGGGTGGAGAACCGCTGCCTGCCGGCCGGCCCGACGGTCGCCGACACCCTCGCCAACGCCGCCTTCTACTACGGGCTGGTCCGGGTGCTGGCCGAGCAGCCCCGGCCGATCTGGACCAGGCTGCCCTTCGAGAAGGCCGACGAGAACTTCCAGGCCGGCGCCCGGTACGGCATCGACGCCGTCCAGTACTGGCCGCGCGGCGGGCGGGGCGGACGCGGCCAGCTCACCCCGGTCGCCACCACCGAGCTGGTGCTGAACGACCTGCTGCCGCTCGCCCACCAGGGCCTGGACGAGTGGGGCGTGGAGCCCGCCGACCGCGACCGTTACCTCGGCATCATCGAGCAGCGCTGCCTGCGCCGCACCAACGGCGCCGCCTGGCAGGCCGCCACCGTGCACCGGCTGCGGGAGAACTACGGGATGGACCCGCAGGCCGCGATCGCCGCGATGACCCGCCGGTACGCCGAGTACATGCGCACCGGGGAGCCGGTGCACACCTGGCCGGTGGGGTGAGCCCCGCGCCCCGGGGCGCTGTGGTTGGATGATCGTTCCGGCGGCCGGGCACCCGGCCACCGGCCGACCCAGCGTCCCGGAGGCCACAGGTGACGACCGCTTCGACCGAGCCCTCCGCCCGGCCGCTGACCCGCCGGCTGCTGGGCGCCGAACTGCTGATCGTCCTCGGACTGTCGCTCGGCGCCAGCGGCGTCGCCGCGCTGATCAGCTTCGCCGGGTCGCTCACCGAACCGCTCGCCCTCGGCAAGCAGGTCGCCAGCCTCAACGCCTCCCGGGCCCCCGGCCGGCCCTGGCTGGACCTCGCCTGGCAGCTGTACTACATCGGCCGCGGCCTGATGCCGGTGGTGCTGGTCGGCTACCTGCTGATCCGCGAGGGCAGCTCGCTCAGGAACGCCCTCGGCTTCGACCTGACCCGCAAGCTCTCCGACCTCGGCCGCGGCGCGCTGGTCGCCGCCGGGATCGGCGGCTCCGGGCTGCTGCTCTACCTGGCCGCGCAGGCCGGCGGTGCCAACCTGACCGTCGCCCCCTCCGGCCTGCCCGAGGTGTGGTGGCGGATCCCGGTGCTGCTGCTCTCCGCCTGGCAGAACGCGGTGCTGGAGGAGGTGGTGGTCCTCGGCTACCTGTTGCGGCGGCTCCAGCAGCTCGGCTGGGGCTGGCCCGCCGCGCTGGTCGCCAGTTCCGTGCTGCGCGGCTCGTACCACCTGTACCAGGGTGTCGGCGGGCTGGTCGGCAACATGGTGATGGGCGTGGTCTTCTGCCTGCTGTACCGGCGCTGGGGGCGGGTGATGCCGCTGGTCGCCGCGCACGGGCTGATCGACACTGTCGCCTTCGTCGGGTACGCGTTGCTGGCCGGGCACGTCAGCTGGCTGCCCACGCCCTGAGCAGCGTGCTTCGGGGGGTGCCGCTACGGCGTGCTGTGCAGGGTGCCGTCCAGCACGGTGACCGCGTGGCCGGAGAGCAGGACGCGGTCGCCGAGCAGCCGGCACGCCACCAGGCCGCCGCGGACCGACGCCTGGTAGCCGGTCAGCTCGGTGCGGCCCAGGCGCTCCGCCCAGAACGGGGCGAGCGCGGTGTGCGAGCTGCCGGTCACCGGGTCCTCCGGGATGCCGACCGACGGGGCGAAGTTGCGCGACACGAAGTCGTAGCCGCCGCCCGCCGGGTCGTCCGCCCGGGCGGTGACCACCACGCCCCGCAGCGGCAGCAGCGCGAGCGCGCCCAGGTCCGGGGCGAGCGCCCGCACCGCGTGCTCGCTCGCCAGCACCACCAGCAGCTCGCCGAGCCCGGGGACCGCGTACGCCTCGGTGACCGGCCGGCCCAGCGCCTCGGCCAGGCCCGCCGGCGGCTCGGCGGCTACGGCGCCGTTGGCGGGGAAGTCCAGGGTGATCGAACCGTCCGGCTCGGTCCGGGCCCGCAGTTCGCCGCTCCGGGTGGCGAACCGCACCTGCCCGTCCGACCCGTCGAGCAGGCCGTCGCCGCGCAGCGCGTGCACCGTGGCCAGCGTGGCGTGGCCGCACAGGTCCACCTCCTCGGTGGGGGTGAACCAGCGCAGCGCCCACGCGCCCGGCTCGCCGGACGGGCGGGCGAAGGCGGTCTCCGGCAGGTTCATCTCCGCCGCGACCCGGCGCAGCCAGCGCTCCTGCGGCCACTCGGGCCCGTCCAGCAGGCAGACGGCGGCCGGGTTGCCGGCGAACGGGCGGTCGGTGAAGGCGTCGATGATCCGGAGGCGCATGCTTCGAATCTAACGCCCGGGCCCACCGG
This sequence comes from Kitasatospora sp. NPDC048365, assembly GCF_043200835.1. NCBI lineage: Bacteria > Bacillati > Actinomycetota > Actinomycetes > Kitasatosporales > Streptomycetaceae > Kitasatospora > Kitasatospora sp. NPDC048365. Next base: position 106,492 of record NZ_JBICYJ010000024.1, on the reverse strand, counting down.
GCCGTCAGCCCACCCGGCACAAGCGGCCCGCGGCGGGCGGGCGGCGCAGCAGCCGGTCGACGTGCCACCTGAGCAACCCCTGCCCCGGGTCGACGGGCACCAGCAGCCGGTCGCGGCGCAGCAGCGAGTTGCGCACCAGCCGTGGCGGGATGCAGTCGTCGACCCAGGCGAACGGCCGCCCGGCGGCGTACCGCAGGATCGGCGCCCACTTGCGGGCCGAGAACAGCTCCATCAGCGGCACCCGCGGATCGCCGGGCTGCGGCACGTACCCGGTGAAGCGGACCACCGGCAGCTGCGGCAGGCCGAGCAGCGGCGCGACGTGCGCGTTCGCCTGCTCCTCCCAGGTGGTCGCCCACACCAGCTCGTAGCCGTCCGCGAGTTCGCGCAGCCAGTCGCCGTGCCGGCCGGAGAGCAGGACGGTGTAGCCGAGCAGGCTGTGGCTGTCGAAGTCGGCGTCCGGATGCGGACAGACCGGGTTCAGCACCCCGTCGATGTCGAGGAACAGCAGTGGTTTGGGCATGCGGTCTCCCCCGGAAGACGACCTTGTCATCTGGTCCGACGATTCTGCGGCGGAGACGGTTGCCCTCTGTCACCCGGAAGTGACGGATTCCGCTTCCGGTACGGGGGTCGGGGCGGCCGGGGCCTGTGGGGTCTCCGGGGTCTCCGGGACGGCACGGGTCAGGCGCCGCACCTCGGGAGCCGCCAGCACCGCCGCCGAAAGGGCGAGGATCACCGCGGTGCACGCCCACAGCGCGCCGGTCAGACCGAGCGCGTCGGCCGCCGGACCGGCCAGCGCGGTGCCCAGCGGCAGCAGCGCGAACGACCCCAGCGAGTCGTACGCGGAGATCCGCGACACCAGCTCGGACGGGATCTCCTGGTGCAGGGTCACCATCCAGCCCACCGAGAAGACCGTCACCCCCACGCCCGACAGGAACATCGCGGCGACGATCACCGGGACCGGCGCGGTCAGCGCCAGCGCGACCGCCGGCAGCGCGAACAGGAACACCCCGTTGTTGCCCGCCAGCAGCAGCCGGCGCGGCTGCCAGCGGGTCATCAGCACCCCGCCCGCCAGCATGCCGACGCTCAGGGCCGCCATCGCCAGACCCCAGTCCCCGGCGCCGCCGAGCCGCTGCTCGGCCACCACCGGGCCGTACACCGCCTCGTACGCGAGCACGCACGCGTTCACCAGGCCGAACTGCACCACCACCGCCCACAGCCAGCGGCGGGATCGGAACTCGTGCCAGCCGACCCGCAGTTCGTGCACCATGCCGTGGTCGGCCGACGGCCGGTCGGCGGGCTCCACCCGCAGCAGGACGCGCAGCGCCGCGGCCACCGCGAAGCAGCCCGCGTCCAGCGCCAGCACCCAGCCCGGACCGACCAGGCCCACCAGCGCGCCGCCCAGCGCCGCGCCGCCGATCTGCGCGGCGTTCACCGCCATCTTGAACACCGAGAACGCCTTGCCCGCGTGCTCGGTCGCCACCGACTGCAGGATCAGGCCCTCGGCCGCCGGAGCGTAGAACGCCTGCCCGGCGCCACCCGCCGCGGACAGCACCATCAGCGGCCACAGCGCGTCCTGACCGCTCAGTACCAGGGCCGCCAGGCCCGCCTGCGACAGCGCGTTGAACGCGTTCGCGCCCACCATCACCCGGTGGCGCGGCAGCCGGTCCGCGAGCGCCCCACCGAGCAGCAGGAACAGCACCAGCGGCACGCTGCGCGCCGCCGTCACGTACCCGACCTCGGCCGCGCCGCCGCCCTGCCCCAGCACCGCGAACGCCGTCGCGATCGGCGCGGCGGCGTTGCCCAGCCCGCTCACCACCGTCGCGGCCGTCTGGATCCGGTAGTTCCGCCCCGCCCAGGGAAAACGCTGCGTACGCTGCTCACTCACCGCGCGACTATGCGCCGCCCGCGCGCCGCCTGTCGACCCATTTACTCCACGAAGGGACGAGCCGGCTTCGTCCACTGCCGGAGCCCCGCCACCCGGTCGACCCGGTCCGTGCCGGCAGCCTAGGGGCGGGCGCGCCGGGCGAGCCGGCCGTACTCCATGCCCCAGGACCAGCCGGCTTGGTTCTCGGTGCGGCCGGTGAGCTTGATGCCGCCGGTCCGGTGCTGCACCGAGGTCAGCCGGATGATGTCGCTGCCGTAGTTGTGCGAGAGCTCGACGATGTCGCCGGGCTGGAGGTCTTCGGCGGGCACGTCGTCAAAGATCATGTCGGCGATGGTACCGGCACGCGGCAGGTCCTCACGGTCAACCCAGGTGGGCCCAGAGGAAGGCGAGGGTGCGGCGCCAGGCGGTGTCGGCCTGGAGGGGGTCGTAGGTGGAGGGCTGCTTCTCGTCGTTCATGAAGGCGTGGCCGGCGGGGTAGAAGTGGATCTCGGGCCGGCGGTCGGTGGCCTCGCCGATGCGGATGGCGGCCTCGTCGACGGTGGCGGCGGGCAGCGAGGCGTCGTCCTCGCCGAAGTGGCCGAGGACGTGGGCGGTCAGGCCGCGGTAGTCGAAGTCGGGGTCGTCGGGCAGGCCGTAGAAGGGGACGACCGCGGCGATCCGGTCGCCCTGCTGGGCAGCCAGGCGCAGGGCGAGGCCGCCGCCCATGCAGAGGCCGGTGGCGCCGATCGCGTCGCCGACGGTCTGCGGGTGGTCGAGGAGGAAGCCGACGGCCCCGGCGAGGTCGCGGGCGGCCTGCTCGGCGGGCAGCTCGGCCTTGAGCTTGCTCGCCTCGGCCGGGTCGTGGGTGGTGGTGCCGCCGTACAGGTCGGGGGCGAGGGCGACGAAGCCCTCGGCGGCGAGGCGGTCGGTGAGGTCGGCGATGTGGCGGGTGAGGCCCCACCACTCCTGGACGACCAGGACGCCCGGGCCGAGGCCCTTGGGCGGCAGGGCGAGGTAGCCGTGCGCGGTCTGCCCGTTGCTGGGGAAGGTGACGTTCTGGCGGCGGGTGCCCATGGCCTCTCCGTCGGCTCGTCGGGGTCGGGCGGTGGCGGCCCGGTCAAGGCGATGCTAGAGCGTGACGGGCCGTCAGCCCATCTCTTCCAGGGCACGACCCTTGGTCTCCCTGATGCAGAACGCCACAAAGGGGATGGACAGGAGCGCGAAGCCCGCGTAGATCGCGTAGGTGGCGGAGAGGTTCCAGTCGGAGAGGTTGGGGAAGCTGACGGTGATCGCCCAGTTGGCGATCCACTGGGCGGAGGCGGCGACGGACAGGGCGAGCGCCCGGATGTGGTTGGGGAACATCTCGCCGAGCAGCACCCAGACCACCACGCCCCAGGAGAAGGCGAAGCAGAAGACGAAGACGTGCGCGGCGACCAGCGCGACGGTGGCGTAGGCGTCGTCGAGGGTGGCGGTGTCGCCGGTGCCCTGCCGGAAGGAGAAGGCCCAGGCGGCGACGCCGAGGGCGACCGCCATGCCGGCCGAGCCGGCCAGGGCGAGCGGCTTGCGGCCGATCCGGTCGACCAGGGCCATCGCGACCACGGTGCCGATCACGTTGATGATCGAGGTGGAGAGGCTGATCAGCAGCGAGTTGGACTCGTCGATGCCGACCGACTGCCACAGGAAGGACGAGTAGTAGAAGATCACGTTGATGCCGACGAACTGCTGGAACACCGAGGCGCCGATGCCCACCCAGACGATCGGCAGCAGCCCGAAGCGGCCGCCGAGCAGGTCCTTCGCGCGCGGCTTGTGCGAGGTGTCGAGGACGGCGCGGATCTCGGCGATCCGGGCGTCCAGGTCGACGTCGGGGCCCTCGACCTCGGACAGCACCTCGCGGGCCTGCGCGTCCCGGCCGTCGGCGATCAGGTAGCGCGGCGACTCCGGGATGGCGAGCGCCATCAGCCCGTACACCAGGGCCGGGACGGCCTCCACGCCGAGCATCCACTGCCAGGCCTGGACGCCGCCCAGGTGGTTGGTGGACTCGCCGCCGGCCGCCTGGTTGAGCGCCCAGTTGGCCAGCTGCGAGACGGTGATGCCGAGCACGATGGCCAGCTGCTGGAAGGAGGCGAGCCGGCCCCGGTACGCGGTCGGGGCGACCTCGGCGATGTAGGTGGGGGCGATCACCGAGGCGATGCCGATCGCGATGCCGCCGACCACCCGCCAGAAGCCGAGCACCTCGATGGTGGGCGGGAACATCGAGCCGACGCCGCTGATCGCGAACAGCACCGCGGCCAGCAGCATGGTCCGCACCCGGCCGAGGTGGTCGGCGAGCCGGCCGGCGATCACCGCGCCGGCCGCCGAGCCGAGCAGCGCGATGGCGACCACGAACGCGGTCTCCCCGTTGCCGACCCCGAAGTGCTCCTGGATGCCGGTCACCGCGCCGTTGATCACCGCGCTGTCGTAGCCGAAGAGGAAGCCGCCCATCGCGGCGGCCGCCGAGATGAAGACGACGTGGCCGAGGTGCTCCTGCGCGGCCGGCGCGGCGGCGGGGGACGGTGAGGAGGACAGCGGGTGCTCCCGGGAGGACGGCGGCCCACCTGCGCGGCCGGGCGGACGGAGATCACCTCACATTCCATCAGCAGACCGGACGAACCGGGGCGATCCGCCACGCCGGGCCGACGATTCGTCAGTCGATCGGACAACCCGCCGCCCGGGCCGCGTTGCGCCGCATCACCTGGGCCCTGACGGCGGCGTCCAGGCCCTGCCCTCGCTCGGCCAGCCGTTCGGCGATCGCGGCCTGCTGCTCGGGGGTCTTCTTGTCGTCGTACTTGAACTTCGCCCGCACCCGGTGAACGGTCAGCCGCAGCCCGCGCAGGCCGGTCAGCAGCGGGCCGTACGGCTCGGCGCCGGGTTCCACCCGGTCCTCGGGGTGCTCGGGCTGGAAGTGCGCGAGCTGCCGGTTGAGGATCTCCGCCTTGCCGGCCGCGTCCTCGACCACCTCGGCGGTGCAGGAGAACTGCACCGAGGCGTAGTGGCTGGTGGGCACGCCGCCGCGCCAGGGCCCGGGGATGAAGGCGTAGTCGTCGGTGACCGCCAGGGTGACCCGCGGGTCGGCGCGTACCGCGGCCAGCAGCGGATTGGGTGCGGCCAGGTGGAGCAGGACCTCGCCGCGGTCCGGGTCCAGCAGGAAGTGGGTGGGGACCAGTACCGGGCCGTCCGGCCCGTTGGCGGCGAGGGTGCCGAAGTCGCGCCCGGCCATGAACGCGCGCCACTCGGCCTCCGAGCCCCGGTCCCAGCCGCGGACGAGCACCGGTCAGCCCTCCAGGTAGGCGGGCAGCGGGACGGTGGTGTGCGGGGAGGCCTGCGGCGCGCCGTACGCGGGGGCGACCGGGACGACGCCGGCCCAGTACGGCAGGTCGAGGTCGTCCTCGTCGTCGTTGACGCCGCCGGTGCGGGACTTGGCGGACACCTCGTCCAGTTCCAGCCGGATCACCCGGGTCGCCGCGCGCTCCTTGGCGTTGGCGGGGCGGGTGTCGCCGGAGCGGCCTCGGACGGCCTGGTCGACCAGGGCGTTCAGCGCGAGCGTCAGCTCGTCCGGGTCGGTGACCTGGTACGCGGTGCCGTGCGCCACCACCGAGCGGTAGTTGACGGAGTGGTGGAAGGCGGACTTGGCCAGCACCAGGCCGTCCAGGTGGGTCACCGTGACGCAGACCTGCAGGCCCTCGTCGTCGGCGGCGCCGCGCATCGGGCGGCTGCCGGTGGAGCCGTGCAGGTAGAGCGCCTCGCCGACCCGGGCGTAGATGGTGGGCAGGACGACCGGCGCGCCGTCGGCGACGAACCCGAGGTGGCAGAGGTAGCCGGCGTCGAGAATGGCGTTGACCGCGTCCTTGTCCCAGCTGGCGCGCTCCTTGGAGCGGGTGGGCGTGGTGCGGTCGTTGCGGGTGTAGGTGGCGGTCGACATGGCATCCCCCTCTGCACTAGTGCATAATTGGCTTTGTGCTAGGAGAATATCGGATCACTGGTCGGCGCGCCAACGAGATCGCCGCCGACATCGAACGCGCGGTCGGCGCCGGCGAGCTGGAACCCGGCACCGCGCTGCCACCGCTGCGCGACCTGGCGACCGAGCTGGGCGTCAACCCCAACACCGTCGCCGCCGCCTACCGGCTGCTGCGCGAACGCGGCGTCATCGAGACCGCCGGCCGCCGCGGCAGCCGGATCCGGCCCCGCCCCGCCACCACCCCGCGCGACGAGGTCCGCATCCCCGTCCCGCCCGGCGCCCGCGACCTCTCCCAGGGCAACCCCGACCCGGCCCTGCTGCCCCCGCTCGGCCCCGCCCTGGCCGTCGCCGCGGCCGGCGAGACCGTGCTCTACGGCCACCCCGCCGCCGACCCCGAACTGCTCGCCCTGGCCCGCGCCGCGTTCCGCGCCGACGGCGTCCCCGACGGCGCGCTCGCGGTCTGCTCCGGCGCCCTCGACACCATGGGCCGGGTGCTCTCCGTCTCGCTGCGCCCCGGCGACCTGGTCGCCGTCGAGGACCCGGGCTGGGGCAGCGTCCTCGACCTGCTGCCCGCCCTCGGCCTGCGCACCGCCCCCGTCGGCGTCGACGACCAGGGCCCGCTGCCCGGCGCCGTCGCCGCCGCGCTGGAGGCCGGCGCCCGCGCCCTGATCGTCACCAGCCGGGCGCAGAACCCGACCGGCGCCGCGCTCACCCCGCACCGCGCCGCCGCGCTGCGCGCCGTCCTCGCCGCCCACCCGGACACCCTGCTGATCGACGACGACCATGGCCACGGCATGGTCGACCAGCCCTTCCAGCCGCTGGCCGCCGGCCCCGACGGCGCCGCCACCGTCCGGCGCTGGGTGCTGGTCCGCTCCTTCGCCAAGGCCTACGGCCCCGACGTGCGGGTCGCGGTCGCGATCGGAGACGAGGAGACCGTCGGGCGGGTGCTCGGCCGCCAGCGGCTGGACGCCGGCTGGGTCAGCCACCTGCTCCAGCGCGCCGTCGTCCAGCTCTGGCGGTCCGGCGCCGCGCCGGTCGCCGAGGTCGCCGCCGCCTACCGGGCCCGCCGGGACGCCCTGCTCACCGCGCTCGCCGCCCGCGGCGTGACCGCGCACGGCGAGAGCGGCCTGAACGTCTGGCTCCCGGTCGCCGACGAGACCGCGGTCACCGCCGCCCTGGTCCAGCGCGGCTGGGTCGCCGCCCCCGGCGCCCGCTTCCGCCTCCAGTCGCCCCCCGGCATCCGCCTCTCCGTCGCCACCCTCCACCCCGGCGAGGCCCCCGCCCTCGCCGCCGACGTCGCCGCCGTCCTCGGCCCCCAGGGGGGAACATCGCGCCTGGTGTGAGCAGTCGGCGGAACGCTGTGTCACCACGAACGGGCCTTGATTACCAAGGGTGTTGGGGGGACTCCCAGCAGCTGACGCGGTGCTTCGTCGGGGTCAGTCTGGAGGGGAGGGGGGCCGTTCCGAAGCAACTCGGGGACTCGCCATGAACAACCCGAACCATCCCGACTGGACCCTCACCGAGGAGCGGCCGGCGCAGCCGCCGGAGCGGAAGAAGCGCCGGGTCTTCTGGTGGGTCTTCCTGGCGATCCAGCTCCTCTTCCTCGCCTGGGTCATGGCGGGCTGCGCGTCCTCCGCTGGCACCCCGACCGACTGCGAGTCGCTCGACCCGGCGACGTGCAACGACGTGGAGAGCGTCGGCACGGCGATCGGCGTGGGCGTGGTCATCGCGCTCTGGGTGGCCGTGGACGTCATCGTCGGCGCCACCTACGCGGTCTACCGGTTCACCCGGCGCGAACGCTGATCGAACTCGGCGGTAACACAGGGAGAAGGGTGGTGACGCTGCGAATTAGGCGTGTGAGATACCTAGCGGTAACAACCGTGCGCATGTCACATTCTTCGCGCCACCGGCCGGCGGCATCACCCTCACCAGTGCCTCGCGTGCCCACACGCGCGGGGCCGTTCGCAGGAGTTCCGCCGTGCCCAAGAGCCGACGCACAACACCGAGAACACTCGCCCTGCTCACCGCAGCGGCGCTCACCCTGCCCGCGTACGCCCTCGCCACTCCCGCCGTCGCCTCCTCCGGGAGCGGGACGACCGCGACCGTCTCCATGGGCGACAGCTACATCTCCGGCGAGGCCGGGCGTTGGAAGGGCAACAGCGACACCACCAGCGGCAGCCGGGACGGCACCGACCGCGCCTGGACGGGCAGCGGCTACGACGGCAGCAGGGTCTACGGGACCACGTTCGCGAGCGGGTGCGACCGCTCGGACGTGTCCGAGGTCCGCAGCGCGCCGACCGTCAACCAGGCGCAGATCAACCTGGCCTGCTCCGGCGCCGTCTCCCAGAACGTCTTCCGCGCCGCCAGCGGCGGCCAGTCGTTCAAGGGCGAGGCCCCGCAGGCGGACCAGCTCGCCTCGGTCGCCGCGAACTACGACGTCAAGCTGATCACCCTCTCGATCGGCGGCAACGACCTGGGCTTCTCCGACGTGATCTCCACCTGCGTGCAGGACTACATGGTCTGGTGGTCGTACTGCAACGACGACCAGCAGGCCGCGGTGGACGGCAAGATGGCCGGGGCGATGGCCGGGGTCGGCAAGTCGATCGACGAGATCCGCGCGGTGATGGCGAACGCCGGGTACGCGTCCGGCAGTTACCGCATCGTGCTGCAGTCCTACCCGTCGCCGATCCCGCGCACCGCGGAGAACCGCTACCCGGAGAGCGGCTGGTCGCGCACCAACACCGGCGGCTGCCCGTTCTGGAACCAGGACGCCGACTGGGCGCGCGACTCGCTCGTCCCGCAGATCTCCAATGCGCTGGCCGGCGTCGCCGCCGCGAAGGGCGTGCAGTTCCTCGACCTGCGGGACATGCTGCAGGGCCGCGAGGTCTGCTCCAAGTCGACCCGCCTGGCGACCCCGACCACCGCGCCGTCGGCGACCACCAGCGAGTGGGCCCGGTTCCTGGACTACGGCACCACCGTCCAGGGCGCCACGCAGGAGTCGTTCCACCCGAACTACTACGGCCAGCTGGCGCTCGGCCGCTGCCTGACCCTGGTGAACGCCAAGACCTCGGGCAACTGGGCCTGCCGCAACACCGCCGGGCAGGACGCCACCGGGATGTACCTGACCGCCAAGTAGCGGGCGGCACACGGCGCTCCCGCCCCGACCCGGGCGGGAGCGCCGCGCGCGCCGCGGTGCGGCGGGTCAGCCCTTGGCGAGCAGCGCCTGGGCGTGCTCGCGGACCTGGTCCTTGGTGAGGTACACGTCCGTGTACTCGAAGTCGCGCAGCCGGGCGGGCTGGCGGGCCAGGAAGCCGGTGCGGACGAAGTCGTCGCCGGCGGTCGCGTTGAGCAGCCAGTTGGCGGCCGTCCGGTACTTGGCGGCGTTGGTCCGCATCGCCATCACGTGGTAGCCGCGGGCCACCAACTGGGCGGGGACACCGTGCAGTTCGATGCCGACCGGCTTGGAGACCGCGTCCTTGCCGCCGAGGTCGACGACCAGGCCGAGGTCCTTGTGGAAGTACGGCTGCAGCGGCTGGCCGCGCAGCGCGGCGACCAGGTTGTCGGCGACCGCCTTGCCCTGCCGGGCGGAGTGCTGGGCGGTGGGCGGGCAGACCGCGCCGTCGCCCTTGGCGAGGTCCGGGACGGCGGCCGCGTCGCCGAGCGCGAAGACGCCCTCGAACTGCGGCACCCGCATCTCCGCGGTGACCGCGATCCGGCCGCGCACCGTCTCCGCGTCCAGGGTGCCGATCAGCGGGCTGGCCGCGACGCCGGCGGTCCAGATCAGGGTGCGGCAGGGGAGGGTCCGTCCGTCGGTGAACTTGACGCTCTCCGCGCCGACTTCGGCGACCGAGGTGCCGAGCGAGACGTCCACGCCGCGGGACCGGAGGATCTTCATCGCGGTGTCGCCGAGCTTGTCGCCGAGTTCCGGCATCAGCTTCGGGGCGATGTCGATCAGGTGCCACTTGATCTGCCGGGCGTCGAGGCGCGGGTAGCGGCGGGCGGCGGCGGTGGTCAGCCGCTGCAGGCAGGCCGCCGTCTCGGTGCCCGCGTAGCCGCCGCCGACCACCACGAACTGCAGCCGCGACTCGCGCTCGCGCTCGTCCATCGACGTGGACGCCAGGTCGAGTTGGGCGATCACGTGGTCGCGGATGTAGGTCGCCTCGGCGAGTGTCTTCATGCCGCGCGCGTAGTCCGGCAGGCCGGGGATGTCGAAGGTGCGGGTCACGCTGCCCGGGGCGAGCACCAGGTAGTCGTACCGCTCGGCGGTCACCTCGTCGGTGATCTTCCGGACCACGGCGACCTTGGAGCGCGGGTCGATGCCGATCGCGCCGCCGGGCACGATGTGGGTGCGGCGCAGCGACCGGCGCAGCGAGATCGCCACCGACTGGGGGGTGAGCACTCCGGCCGCGACGTGCGGCAGCAGGGGGAGGTAGAGCTGGTAGCTGAATGGCGTGACCAGCGAGATCTCCGCCTCCGCGGGCGCGAGCTTGCGCTCGAGCCGGCGGGCGCACTCCAGGCCGGCGAAGCCGCCGCCGACGATCAGGATCCGAGGTCGCTCCATCGTTCATCCCCTACCGTGGATGGTCCGTGCCGTGTCAGGACACGTGTCAGGACAACTGCTCGCCACACTCGCACGGCCCAAGCACGGTTGCCACCGGAGGGGCCCGATAGGCTTTCCGGATGCTCCCCGAGGTGACGGCGGTCCGGTACGTGACGCCACTGCGTGAAGGCGGCTCCATGCCGGGCCTGGTCGAGGCCGGCGACCGGCGGCTGTACGTGCTCAAGTGGTGCGGTGCCGCGCAGGGCCGCAAGGCGCTGGTCGCCGAGGTGCTGGCCGGTGAGCTCGGACGCGGTCTCGGGCTGCCGGTGCCGGAGCTGGCGCTGCTCGACCTGGACCCGGTGCTGGCACGCAGCGAGCCCGAGCAGCAGATCCAGGAGCAGATGCGGGCCAGCGGCGGCGCCAACCTCGGCATGGCGTTCGTCGGCGGGGCGCTCAACTTCGACCCGCTGTGCTTCGAGGTGGACCGCGAACTGGCCGCGCGGGTGCTGTGGTTCGACGCGCTGATCGGCAACGTGGACCGGTCCTGGCGCAACCCCAACCTGCTGGTCGCGGCGGGCGGGCTGCGGCTGATCGACCACGGCGCCAGCCTGATCTTCCATCACCACTGGGCGGGCGCGGCGGGCTGGACCCGCAAGCCGTACGACGCCTCGGACCACGCGCTGGCCCGGGCGGTCGACGACCTGAAGGCGGCCGACGAGGAGCTGGCGCCGCTGGTGCCGGAGGCGCTGGCGAGGGCGGTGGCGGCGATCCCCGAGGTGTGGCTGGTGGACGAGCCGGGCTTCGAGGCGCCCGACGCGGTGCGCGAGGCGTACACCGCGCAGCTGACGGCCCGGCTGGCGGGCCCGCGCGACTGGCTCCCGGAGGTGGGCGGCTGATGGACACCACGGCGAAGGACGGCACGGCGACGGACGGCGGGTCCGGGGAGCCGCACGACTACGAGTACGCGGTGATCCGGGCGGTGCCCCGGGTCGAGCGCGGGGAGTGCGTCAACATCGGGGTGCTGCTGTACTGCCGCTACACCGGGTACCTGGGCGCCCGGACCCACCTGGACCAGGCGCGGCTGCTGGCGCTCGACCCGGTGGTCGACGTCGCCGGGGTGCGGCGGGCGCTGCACGGCATCGAGGCGGTCTGCGCGGGCGGCGAGGCCGCCGGGCCGGCCGCGCAGGACGGCGCGGGGCAGCGCTTCCGCTGGCTGACCGCGCCGCGCAGCGCGGTGGTGCAGCCCGGGCCGGTGCACACCGGGCTCACCGCGGACCCGGAGGGGGAGCTGCGGCACCTCTTCGACCAGTTGGTGCTGTGAGGGTCCGGTGCGGGTGAGGTAGTTGCCGGGGTCAACACTGGAGGCACTGAACCATTGGGCGTAACCTGGACGTCATGGGCACCACAGGGATCGGCACCGCGCCGACGACCGCCGAGCTGATGGAGACGGTCGCCGCCGTCGGTACCGCGTACTTCCAGGACTTCGCCGCCGCCGCGGCCAAGCACGGGCTGAACTCCTCGCAGGCCAAGGCGCTCAAGTCGGTGCTGGAGCCGGTCCCGATGCGGGCGCTGGCCGGGCGGCTGGGCTGTGACGCGTCGAACGTGACCGGCATCGTGGACCGGCTGGAGGCGCTCGGCCTCGCCCACCGCGAGGCGGCCGCCGCCGACCGCCGGGTCAAGATCGTCACCATCACCGACGAGGGCCGGAGCGTGCTGGAGCGGATCCGCCTCGACATGACCCGCGCCCAGGCCGCCTTCGACAGCCTCGACGAGCCGCAGCGGATCATGCTCGACCGGCTCTGCCGGCAGGTCCTGCCGCTGCTCGCGGTTCAGGACCGCACCACCCCGTAGCCCCGCCTCCGCTGTCGGTGCCCCCGGATAGGGTCGGCGGACGGAGGTGGTGTGCGGGTGTGGACGGTCACCGGGCTGCGGTGGGTCGACGGCCAGGCGTTCCTCGCGGCCGGTGACGGGCGGCGCGAGCACGTCCGGGCGCTGAGCGCCGGGCTGCGGGTCGGCTGGCGGATCGGCGGCCCGCGGCGGTGCGTCGGCGTGTGGAGCGCCGGCCGGCAGCGCCCCTGCCCGTACGGCGAGAGCGTCGCCGCGGAGGCCAAGAACGCGCAGTGCCCGACCTGCCAGAGCGCCGACCGGGGCCTGGCGCTGGCCCGCGACCAGATCTTCGACGACGGGCGGACGTACCGGCTCTACCTGGCGTGGTTCGGCGAGGGTCTGCGCAAGGTCGGCCTGACGGCCGAGGAGCGCGGCACCGCCCGGCTGCAGGAGCAGGCCGCGCTGGCGTACACCTTCGTCGGGCGCGGCCGGCTGCCGGCCGTCCGGCGGGCCGAGCTCACCGTCGCGCAGGCCGGGCTGGCGCGCGAGCGGATCCCGTCCGCGCTCAAGGGCGCCGCCTGGTGGTCGCCGGCCGAGGAGGCGGAGCGGCGGGCGCAGATCGTCGCGCTGCGCGCCGAGGTGCTGCGGCTGCTCGACGGCCACGGCCTGGAGCTGCTGGCGGACGGCCCGGTCGTCGACCAGGTGGCGATGTACGGCCTCACCGGCGGGGTGCCGGATGCGTACGGCGAGGTGAAGGTGCTGGCGGACGGCGCGGTGCTGGCCGGGGCGCTGCGCCCGGCGATCGGCGGGCACCTGTTCGTCGATCCGCTCGACGGCGGCGACGGGGAGAGCGGCGGGCCGCTGCTGCTGGACAGCCGGCTGCTCACCGGGTGGGCGGTGAGCGCCGTCCCCGCGCAGCGCTGCGCGGGGATCGAACCGGTGCCGCGGGCCCGCCCGGTGGCGGAGGCGGAGCAGGACTCGCTGTTCTAGCGGCCTAGTTGCCGCCGCGCTCGCGCTTCTGGCGGGCGCCGAGCGGGGCCAGGGAGAGGTCCTGGGCGGTGGAGCGCAGGTTCTTGTACCCGTAGCCGCGGTCGGTCAGCCACAGCTCCGCGGCGGTCTCGGCGCGGACGGTCGCCGCCGCGATGTCCTCCTCCCGCTCGCCGTGCTCCAGCACGCGGAAGGTGAAGAACGGCCGGGCGGCCAGGTCGTAGCTGAGGTGGCCCTCCTCGGTGAACGCGGCGGTGAGCACGTCGTGCTCGGCGGCCTCGGCGAGCAGCTCGGCGCGCTGCCCGTCGGTGAGGGCGTCGAAGGAGCCGCGGACGAGGATGCGGAAGGTGCGCTGGGTCATGCGCCCGACGGTAGCCCGCGGGCCGGGGTGCCGCGTACCGGTTTTCCGCGACCGGCCCGCGCACCCGATCTTCACCGGGCGGCCTCGCGGAGTTCTGCCTGACCTCGACTGTTAGGCTTGCGAAGCGTGAGCGCGAAGCCCAAGATCCCCAATGTCCTGGCCTCCCGGTACGCCTCGGCGACCCTGGCCCAGCTGTGGTCCCCCGAGCACAAGGTGGTCCTGGAGCGCCACCTGTGGCTCGCCGTCCTGAAGGCGCAGAAGGACCTCGGCATCGAGGTTCCGGCCGACGCGGTCGCCGACTACGAGCGCGTGATCGACCAGGTCGACCTGGAGTCGATCGCCGCCCGTGAGCGGATCACCCGCCACGACGTGAAGGCCCGCATCGAGGAGTTCAGCGACCTCGCCGGCCACGAGCAGATCCACAAGGGCATGACGTCCCGGGACCTCACCGAGAACGTCGAGCAGCTGCAGGTGCGCCAGTCGCTGGAGCACGTCCGCGACCGCACCGTCGCCGTGCTGGTGCGCCTGGGCCGGCTCTCCGCGCAGTACTCCGAGCAGGTCATGGCCGGCCGCTCGCACAACGTCGCCGCCCAGGCCACCACCCTCGGCAAGCGCTTCGCCACCGTCGCGGACGAGGTGCTGGTCGCCTTCCGCCGCCTCGAGGAGCTGATCGCCCGGTACCCGCTGCGCGGCATCAAGGGCCCGGTCGGCACCGCCCAGGACATGCTCGACCTGCTCGGCGGCGACGCCGGGAAGCTCGCCGACCTGGAGCAGCGGGTCGCCGGCCACCTCGGCTTCGACAACGTCCTCGTCAGCGTCGGCCAGGTCTACCCGCGCTCGCTCGACTTCGAGGTGGTCAGCGCCCTGGTGCAGCTGTCCGCCGGCCCGTCCAGCCTGGCCAAGACCATCCGCCTGATGGCCGGCCACGAGCTGGTCACCGAGGGCTTCAAGGAGGGCCAGGTCGGCTCCTCCGCGATGCCGCACAAGATGAACACCCGGTCCTGCGAGCGGGTCAACGGCCTCGCCGTCATCCTGCGCGGCTACGCGTCGATGACCGCCGAGCTCGGCGGCGACCAGTGGAACGAGGGCGACGTCTCCTGCTCCGTGGTCCGCCGGGTCGCGCTGCCGGACGCGTTCTTCGCCTTCGACGGCCTGCTGGAGACCTTCCTGACCGTGCTCGACGAGTTCGGCGCGTTCCCCGCCGTCATCGAGGCGGAGCTGGACCGGTACCTGCCGTTCCTCGCCACCACCAAGGTGCTGATGGGCGCGGTGCGGGCCGGCGTCGGCCGCGAGACCGCGCACGAGGTCATCAAGGAGCACGCGGTCGCCTCCGCGCTCGCCATGCGCCAGGGCGCCCGGGAGAACGCACTGCTCGGCCGCCTCGCCGAGGACGAGCGGATCCCGCTCGACCGGGCCGCGCTCGACGCGCTGCTCGCCGACCGGCTCTCCTTCACCGGCGCGGCCGGCGCCCAGGTCGCCGAGATCGTCCGCCGGATCGAGGCCGTCGCCGACGCCTACCCGGCGGCCGCCAAGTACGCCCCCGGCGACATCCTCTAGCTCCACCCCCACCGACAGGGGCGCGCGGGATCCCGCGCGCCCCTGCCGTGTTTCCCGTCTACCGGGTGTCGTGCTGCCCGGGCTGTTCCTCGGGGGCGGGGTGGCAGGTCGGGCATTCGTGACCGGGGTCCAGGGGCGGGGTGGTGGGGGCCGCGTGCCAGTCGCAGTCGGGTTCGGCGAGGGGCTCGGTGTGGTCGAGGACGTTGCCGTGGACGGTGGCGACGGCGATCAGGCCGCCGCCGGCGAGCAGGGCGGCGCAGATGAGCATCGCGGTGTGGAAGGCGTCGTCGACCTCGGCCGGGACGCGGTAGGCGTCGCCGGTGAGGCCGGCCAGGGCCGGGAGGGCCGCCACGGCGAGCAGGCCGGCGGCGCGGGCCGCGGCGTTGTTGACGCCGCTGGCGATGCCGGCGTGCCGGACCTCGACGGCGGCGAGCACGGTGGCGGTGAGCGGGGCGACCAGCAGCGTCATGCCGCAGCCCAGCACGACCACGGCGGGCAGCACGTCCGTCCAGTACGAGGCGGTCGGGCCGATCCGCAGCATCAGCAGTACGCCCACCGCGCAGATCATCGGACCGAGGGTGAGCGGCAGCCGCGGGCCGATCGCCCGGCCGAGTTTCCCGGCGCGGCTGGAGAACGCCAGCATCAGGAGGGTGATCGGGATCAGGGCGACGCCCGCCGTCAGCGGGCTGAAGCCGGAGACGATCTGCAGTTGGACGGTCAGCAGCAGGAAGATGCCGCTGAACGCCGCGTACACGCACAGCGTCACCAGGTTGATCGCGGTGAACAGGCGGGAGCGGAACAGCTCCAGCGGCAGCATCGGGTTGGCCGAGCGGCGCTCGACCAGGACGAACCCGACCGCGCAGAGGACGCCCGCCACGCCGGTGACCGGGGCGAGGACGCTGCCCGGTTCGGTGAGGGTGTAGGTCACCCCGGCGAGGGCGAGGGCGGCGAGCACCGCGCCCGGGACGTCGAAGCGGCCGGTGGCCTCGGGGTCGCGGGTCTCCGGGACGTGCCGGGCGGTGACGACGACGACCACGGCGGCGAGCGGCACGTTCAGCAGGAAGATCCACCGCCAGCCGGGCCCGTCGACCAACCAGCCGCCCAGGAACGGCCCGATCGCCGCCGCCACCCCGCCCAGCCCCGACCAGGCGCCCACCGCGCCGGCCCGGTCGTCCGGATGGAACACGGCCTGCAGCATCGCCAGCGAACCCGGCGTCAGCAGTGCCCCGCCGATGCCCTGCAGCGCCCGCGCCGCCACCAGCACCCCGACGGAGGGCGCGGCCGCGCAGGCCGCCGACGCGACGGCGAACCAGCACACCCCGATCAGGAACACCCGGCGCCGCCCGTACCGGTCGCCGAGCGAACCGCCGAGCAGGATCAGCGCCGCCAGGGTCAGCAGGTAGGCGTTGACCGTCCACTGCAGGTCGGCGAGCGAGGCGCCGAGGTCCTCGCCGATCCGGGGCAGGGCGACGTTGACCACCGTCCCGTCCAGCATCGCCATGCCCGAGCCGAGCACGGTGGCCAGCACCACCCACCGGCCGGGCGCCGTCCCCAGCCGGATGCCGCCGGCCCTGCCCGCGTCCACCGTCGCGTCCACCCCCCGATCGTCCGCCCGCGGCGCGCCGAATGCCAGCGGCCGTGCCGGACCCCGGGCGAGCCGCGGCGACCGGGGACGGCAGAATTGATCCATGGCCGCACCCCACCCCGACATCAGCAGCCGTGACGTCACCGGCCGCCCGGCCGGACGGACCGACCGGTGGTGAGCCCGGACGGCGCGCAGGGCGCCGGATTCGGCTTCGTCGGGCGCCAGCGGGAGCTGGACCGGCTGGTCGAGGCGATGGTCGGCCCGCCCGCCGTGGTGCTGGTCGAGGGCGAGGCCGGGATCGGCAAGTCCCGGCTGGTCGCCGAGGCCGCCGCCGCCGTCCGGGGCCGCCCGGTGCTCACCGGCTACTGCCACCCGCTGCGCGAACCGCTGCCGTTCGGCCCGGTGGTGGACGCGCTGCGCGCCATCGGCCCGCTGCTGCCCCCCGTCGACCGGATCCCGCCCAGCGCCGGGGCGCTGGCACCGCTGCTGCCCGACCTCGCCGACCGGCTGCCCCCGCCGCCACCCGTCGCCGGCGCCGCCCCGAACGACCGCCACCGGCTGGTGCAGGCCGTACGCGCCGTGCTCGGCGCCATCGGCGAAGCGGTGCTGGTCGTCGAGGACGTCCACTGGGTCGACGACGCCACCCGCGAGCTGCTCCTGCTGCTCGCCCGCGACCTGCCGCCCGGCCTGGCCCTCGTCCTCACCTACCGCGGCGAGGACCTGCCGCCCGACACCCCCGTGCTCGGCGCCGCCTACCGGCGGCCGCCCGGCGTCGGCGGCGCGCTGATCCGGCCCGCGCCGCTCGCCGAGGCCGAGGTGCACGAACTCGCCCGCGCCGCCCTCGGCCCCCGGGCCACCGCCGCGCTCGCCCGGGTGCTCTTCGACCGCAGCGAAGGCCTGCCGCTGGTCGCCGAGGAGGACCTGATCACCCTCTGCGAGGAAGGCCGCCCCGGACTCACCGACGCCGCCGACCTCGCCTCGGACCTGGAGCACTCCGAAGTGCCCCGCGGCCTGCACGACGCCGTCACCGAACGGCTTGCCGCGCTCGGCCCGACCGCCGGCGCGGTGGTCGAGGCCGTCGCGGTGCTCGGCGTCCCCGCCGACGAGGAGCTGGTCGCCGCCGTCGCCGGACTCGACGGCGCCGCCGCGGCCGAAGGCCTGATCGAGGCGCTGCGGGTCGCCGCCCTGCACGAGGCCGCCCCCTCGCGGTACGCCTTCCGGCACGCCCTCGCCCAGCAGGTCGCGTACCGCAGGATCCCCGGCCCGCAGCGCGCCGCGCTGCACCGGCGGGCCGTCCGCGCGCTGGAGACGCGCGAGCCGCGACCGCTCGTCCAGATCGCCCACCACACCCAGGCCCTCGGCGACCGGCGGGCCTGGCAGGTGGTCGCCGAGGCCGCCGCCGACCAGGCGGTCGCGCTCGGCGACACCGGCAGCGCCGGCGCGCTGCTGCGCCGGCTGCTCGCCGAGCCCGACCTCGACGCCGAACAGCGCGGACGGGCCGCCCTCGCGCTCGCCCGGATCGCCGCCAACGGCGTCGACCTGCGGGAGAGCGCGCGGATTCTCAACAGCATCATCGCCGACCCCCGGCTGTCGACCGCCGACCGCGGCGAGATCCGGTTCAGCCTCGGCATGCAGGTCGCGGTGCACGGCGGCGACCGGGCCGGCTTCGCCGAGATCGAACGGTCCGCCGAGGAGCTGCTGGCGGACCGGCCCGCCCGGGCCGCCCGGGCCCTCGTCGCGCTGGCCATGAACGAGCGCGACGGCGGCGGCGCGCGCGCCCGCGGCCTGCTCGACCGGGCCGGCGCCCTGCTCGCCGCCAGCCCCGAACCCGAGGTCGCCGCGGCCGTCCTCGCCACCCGGCTGACCATCCTCGCCCGGGAGGGCGACCCGGCCGTCTGGGCCGAACTCGAACCGCTGCCCCGCACCTCCGACAACCCCGAGATCGTCCGGCAGACCACCCGGGCGCTGTACAACGTCGGCGACATCGCCGTCGACCTCGGCCACGACGCGCGGTCCGGCCTGCTGCTCGCCGAGAGCCGGCGGCTCGCCCGGCTCGCCGTCATCCCCTACCTCGAGTGCTACAGCCGGATCGTGCTGCTGCGGCTCGACGGGCTGGCCGGCCGGTGGGACGGCATCGAGGAGCGGTTCGCCGCGCTCGGCGCCGAGTTCCCCGACCTGGCGCTCGCCGGATCGGAGCGGGCCCTGCTGCTCGGGCGGCTCGCCGCCGCCCGCGGCCGGCTCGCCCTCGCCCAGGAGGAGTACGCGGCGGCCGCCGAGTACGGCGAGCGGGAGTCGCAGGTCACCACCGCGCTGCGGGCCGCCGCCGGGCTCGCCGCCCTGCGCCTCGCCGAGGGCGACGCGGCGCGGGCCGCCGAGGTCGTCGTGCCGGCGGTGCGGGCCCTGCGGGACGCCGCCGCCTGGGCCCGCTCCGGGGAGCTGCTGCCGGTCGCGGTCGAGGCGCTGCTCGCCGTCGGCGACCTCGCCGGCGCCGAGCGGCTCGTCGCGGACGCCGCGACCGGGCTGGCCGGCGTCGACGCGCCCGCGGCGTTCGCCGCGCTGGCGCTCGCCCGAGGCCTGCTCCTGGAGGCGGGCGGCGAGACGGCCGACGCCCCCCTGGACGGGGCGGCCACGGGGTCGGCCGGCTTCGGGGCGACGGGCGCGCCTGCGGCGGAGCGGGAGGGCCCGGCTGCTCTGCCTGAGGGGGTGTCCGCGGGAGAGTCCGGCCGGTCCGGTGACGGGGCGACGGACGGGCCCGGGGATGCGCGTGCGGCGGGGCCGCAGGAAGTCGGCCAGGAGCCGGGCGGCCGTTCCGGTGCCGCCGGGCGGGCGGCAGGGCCGCGCGGGGCCGATGCGCGCGAGGCGGCGGCGCTGGAGGCGTTCCGGGAGGCACGGGACCGGTGGCGCGGGATCGGGCGGCCGTACGAGGCGACCCGGGCCGAGGAGCGCGTCGCACGGGCGCTCGCGATGACCGACCCCGCCGCGGCGGCGGACCGGCTGGTGGACGTCGAGGACGCGTACACCGCGCTCGGCGCGGCCTCCGACGCGGCCCGGTGCCGGCACGCCCGGCGCGACCTCGGCCTCGGCCGGACCGCCTCGCCCGGGCGGCGCGGCTACGGCGAAGGGCTGTCGCCCCGCGAACGCCAGGTCGCCGAACTGGTCGCCCAGGGCGCCAGCAACCAGGACGTCGCCCAGGCGCTCTTCCTCTCGCCGCGCACCGTCGAGCACCACGTCGCCAACGTCCTGCGCAAGCTCGGCGTCGGCCGCCGCGACCTTCGCGACGCGCTCGCCCGCCACCCGGCCGACGGCGCCTGACGGCGGACGGCGGCCCACGGCGGCGGGGGCCCGGCCGCGGGTCAGGACGCCGGTCCGCCGCCGGGGGCGAAGGTGGTGCGGGCGAACCAGGACCGGGTCTCGTCGGCGGACAGGACGCGGGTGAGTTCGGCCGTGCCGGGGAGCAGGGGGAAGAACCGGTCGGCGTTCCAGGAGCGCCGGTAGGCGGGTGTGTCCAGGACGAGCAGGCGGCGGCCCTCGACCACGGGGATGTCGTCCGGCAGGCCCTCGTTCCAGATCCGGTCGCCGTTCGGGGCGAGGAGCTCGAAGGCGCCGGTGGCGACGGCTCCGCTGCCGCCCCGGGCGGGTGCGGGATCGGTGGCGAGCCGGACGCTCTCCGCCGAGGGCGCGGCGCCGGGCAGGTGGCCGCCGCCGACCAGGACGTGGGCGAGCAGGGTGTGCAGCTGGAAGTTGTCCGCGACGGCGCCGATCCGCAGCTCGAAGCCGCGCCCGGTCGGCCGGTGCAGCACGACCACCGGCTCGTCGTCGAGGAGCGCCAGCGCGTACGCGAGGCACTTGAGGTCGTGGTGCCCCAGGGCCGCCAGGTCGCGGCAGGCGGGAAGGAGCGCGGCCGCGTGGCGGCGGCGGACCTCGGCGCTGCGGCACAGGACGGCCAGCGCGGGGGCCTGCCACTCCTCGACCGCGCACCAGGCCAGGGCCAGCCGGGTGGCGTGCTGCGGCTCGCCGCCCAGCAGCGTCAGCAGGGCGTCGTCGATGTTCGCCTCGTCGGGCTCCGGCGGTTCGGCGCCGGCGGCGGCCAGGCGGCGGGCGAACTCCAGGGCGTCGCGCAGGTCCTGGTGGACCGCGTCGAGGATCGGCCCGGCGCAGGCGAGCGGGTCGGCCCCGCGCTCCACGCAGAAGCCCGCCGCGGTCGCCAGGGTCGGCCGCGGTCCGGTCGGCGGGAAGCCCGGCAGCAGGGCGGCCAGCCGGGGGCCGGCCTGGACGAGGTCGCTGTCCTGCGCCGACCGGAGGGCCTGGAACACGGCGTCGAAGGCCTGCCCGGTGCGGCCGCCGTCGCGGGCGGCGACGCCCTCCTCCAGCTCGGTCAGGGCGGTGCCGAGTGCCGCGGCCTTGGGCTTTCGCTTGAAGATCATCGGCACACCATAAAACCCCGGTCCGGGTACCCAGTGTTCGGGGGCGGGGATGGGTAGCGGTACGGATTGATCATGGGGGGCGTCGGCGGGTTTGCTGGTGGGCACGCCAGCCCGTGCGATTAGCGGAGGTTCGCCGATGAGACTACGAGTGCTGTCCGGGATGCCCGAGGCCGCGGAGACGGTGCCGTACGGGCTGCCGGGGGCGGCGGGGCGGCGGGAGCGGTTCCGACGGTACGCGCGGGAGCACTTCGTGGACGCGGGGGAGGCGGGCGCGACCCTGCGCCACCTGGTGCCCGCGCCTCGGTGCGGGGGGCGTCCGGTGACGGCGTCCGGGGAAGTGGCGCGGGTGCGGCCGGCCCGGCGGCGGGCCGCGGGGCGTTCGGTGGCGCTGGTGCGCCTGGCGAGGTTGAGCCGCCTGTCGGCCGGTGCGGTCGGCTGACGGGCTTCCCCACGGGGGATCGCCGTCCGGTGGCCGTGCCGTCACCGCCGCCGCCCGCGGTCTCCGCCGGGCGGGCGGGGCGGGACGGGGAATGCGCGGTGCGGCCGTCGGACGGTACGGGGAGACGGGCCGGCGGGCGGCGAGGTGGTGTGGGCCCCTCCCGTCCGCCGGCGCCCCGGAGCGGGGTGACGGCCCGTCACCCGGTCGGCCGGGTGCGTGCTGCCGGGGTGCGGGGCGGGGCGGCGCTAGCGTGGGGCGGCATGGACGCGGGTGATCCGGCGGCGGGGCCGGACTGGGCGGTGTGGGCGCCCGAGTGGGATCCGGCGGGGCGCAGCGCGGAGGACGACGCGCTCGCCGAGGAGGAGCTGGCGGCGATCGGCCGGACAGCGGGCCGGGTCGCGGGCGGCGGGATCCGCGCGGCGGTGCTCGGGGTGAACGACGGGCTGGTGACCAACCTGTGCCTGATCCTGGGCGTGGCGGGCGCCTCGGTGGACGCGGGCACGGTGCGGCTGTCGGGCGTGGCGAGCCTGGTGGCGGGGGCGCTGTCGATGGCGGCCGGCGAGTGGGTGTCGGTGCGCAGCCAGTGGGAGGTGGCGCACGGCATGGAGGACGCGCTGCACCGGGCGTGGCACCGTTCGCCGCCGGTGGTGATGACGCAGTTGGCGCGCCGGATGCGCGAGCGCGGGCTGGACGCCGCGACGGCGGCGAAGGCCACCCGGGGCGTCGTCCAGCACCGGCGGACGGCGCGTGAGACGAGTCTGCGGATCCTGTACGGGGTGAGTGCGAGCGACGCGGGGTCGCCGGTGGTGGCGGCGGTCAGTTCGCTGCTGCTGTTCGCGGTGGGGGCGCTGGTGCCGCTGCTGCCGTGGTTCTTCACCGAGGGCGGTACGGCGGTGGCCTGGTCCGCCGGGGTGACGGCGGCGGCCTCGCTGGTGGTGGGCGCGAGCCTGGGGTACGGCTCGGGCCGGGGCGCGGTGTGGACGGCGGTGCGGCAGCTGCTGATCGTGGCGATGGCCTCGGCGGTGACGTACGGGGTCGGTGAGGTGGCGGGCACGGCGGTGATGTGACGGCGTGCGGCCTCGCGGTGGGTCGGCGTCAGCGCAGCAGGGAGGCGCGCCGCCACATCTTCTCGACGGTGTGGTCGATGACGCCGAGTTCGGTGAAGAACTCGACGGCCTTGCGGGCCCAGTCGATGCGGGCCTCGCGCCAGTGCGGGTTGGCGGCGGCGACGCGCTGCGCCTCGCGCGGGTCGAGGCCGGCCAGGGCGTACACCCGGGGGTGGACGATCTCCAGGACGGCCTGGTTGGCGAGGACGGCGAGGGCGCGGCGGAACAGCGCGCGGCGCGGGGCGCCCATCGCGGCCCAGCGGCGTTCGAACTCGGGCTTGGCGTAGCCGATGTGCCGGGCCTCCTCGATCACGTGGATCCGGGCGACGGAGCGGGCGAGCGGCTGCAGGCTGTCGTCGCGGATCATCTCGCGCTGCATCGCGTCGGTGAACTCCTCGACGAATATCGCCCCGGCGAAGGTCATCGTGGTGTCGTTGATCAGGAAGTGCAGCTTGCCGAGCCGGTCGGCGCGGCGGGTGGGCCGGGCGGACGGGTAGCCGGTGGCGCTGATGTACCGGGCGAACATGGTGGAGTGCCGGCACTCGTCGGCGACCTCGGTGAGCGCGTACTGGGCGTGCCGGGTGGTCAGGTCGCCGGCGTAGACGTGCCGGATCAGGCCCTCCATCAGGACCAGCTCGAACCAGATGCCGGCCGAGGTGGTGCTGGCGAACTGGTGGACGCTGAACCGCGCCTGCTGCCGGGGCGTCAGGCGCTCCCAGAGCGGCGTGCCGTAGAGCGAGAGCCGGTGCGGGGCGACCGCGAACTGGTCGGGGTCGACGGGTGCGTCCCAGTCGATCTCGGTCAGCGGGTCGTAGGAGTGCTTGGCGGAGGCGCGCAGCAGGCGGGTGGCGTTCTGCTCGCGGTCGGCCAGGCGGTCGGCGGCGGCCGTGGTGGGGGCGGTGGGCTGCGGCATGCGGGCTGCTCCGGAGGGCGCGAGGGTGAGGGCTCCAGGAGGAGTAAAGCAATTAGACCGCGTGTCAACAAGGCCCCGGGCGCGATTCGCCCGCAGCGCGCCCCCTGCCGTCCGCGGCGAGACTGGCCGCATGGACCCGGTCACCGCGCTCGAACGGATCGCCTTCCTGCTGGAACGCGAACAGGCCTCCCCGTACCGGGTGAAGGCCTTCCGCACCGCCGCCGACGCGGCCGCCCGCCTGCCCGACGGACCGGTCGACGCCGCCCGCGCCGAACGCCTGCCCGGCATCGGCAAGGTCACCGCCCAGGTGGTCGCCGAGGCGTCGGCCGGCCGGGTGCCCGCCTACCTGACGGAGGTCGCGGCGCGGGCCGTGATCGAGCCGCCGACCGGCGCGGCGGGGGAGCTCCACGCCGCGCTGCGCGGCGACTGCCACCTGCACTCGGACTGGTCGGACGGCGCGAGCCCGATCGCGCTGATGGCCCGTACGGCCCGCGAGCTGGGACACGAGTGGGCGGTGCTGACCGACCACTCGCCGCGGCTGACGGTCGCCAACGGCCTGAGCGCGGAGCGCCTGCGCGGGCAACTGGAGGTGGTCGAGGCGCTGAACGCGGACCTGGCGCCGTTCCGGCTGCTGACCGGGATCGAGTGCGACATCCTCGACGACGGCTCGCTGGACCAGGAGGAGGACCTGCTGGCCCGCCTGGACGTGGTGGTGGCCTCGGTCCACTCCAAGCTGCGGATGGACCGCGCGGCGATGACCCGGCGGATGCTCGCGGCGGTCCGCAACCCGCTGGTGGACGTGCTGGGCCACTGCACCGGCCGGCGGCTGGGGGACAAGCCGCGGCCGGAGTCGGCGTTCGACGCGGAGCAGGTCTTCGCGGCCTGCGCGGAGGCCGGGACCGCCGTGGAGATCAACTGCCGGCCGGACCGGCAGGACCCGCCCGAGCCGCTGCTCGCCCTGGCGGTGGAGGCGGGCTGCCTGTTCTCGATCGACACCGACGCCCACGCGCCCGGGCAGCTGAGCTGGCAGGACAACGGCTGCGTCCGGGCGGCGCGGGCGGGGATCGGCGCGGACCGGGTGATCACCACCTGGGAGGCGGAGACCCTGCTGGACCGCTAGCCGGACTCCCGGGGACGGTCAGGAGGTGAGGCGCTCGCGGAGGCTGTCGAGGGTCTCGTCCTTGAGGCCCAGTCCGGCGCGGGCGTAGCTGTCGACGTCGCCCCAGTACTCGGTCATCGTCTCGATCGCCGCCGCCAGGTAGGCCGGGCGCACCGAGAACACCGCCTCGGCGATCGCCGGGTCCCCGCCCGCCGCCACGAACGCGTCGGTGAGCGGTGCGAACTCCGCCCGCACCGCCGGGTTCACCGCCAGGTACTCGGCCTGGACGGTCTGCACGTCCGCGCCGAGCAGCAGCAGCACCAGCGCCGCGCCCCAGCCGGTGCGGTCCTTGCCCGCGGTGCAGTGGAACAGCACCGGTCCGCCGCCGCGGTGCGCCAGCGCGGTGATCAGCTGCTTGTACGCCTGGCGGGCGGACGGGCTGGTGACGAACGCCCGGTAGTCCTCGACCAGGGCGCGTTCGGCGCCCCCGTTGCCGAGCAGCAGGTTCGCCGTGCCCGGGTCGGCCATCGCCGAGGCGAGCGCGGCGGTCGCGCCGCTGCCGGAGGCGTCCGCCAGCACGTCCGCGACCAGCAGGTGCGCCCCGCCGGGCACCCGGTCCGGCCGGGCGGAGCGCTCCGCCTCGGTGCGCAGGTCGATCACCGTCCGGATGCCCAGCGCGGTGAACAGCGGGTCGCCGGACGCGTCGAAGCGGTCCAGCTGGCCGGAGCGGAAGGCGATCCCGGGCGTGACCCGGGCGCCGCCCGGGAGGTCGATGCCACCCAGGTCCCGGAGGTTGGCGACGGTGGCGGACTCCACGATGTGTGCGTACTGCATGACGACCTCCGGCGGCGACGGACCCTACCGGAACGCTAGGCGCGGCCCGGGCCCGGCGCCCGTGGAGCGCGTCCGCTCGGGGCGCGCTCTCCCCGGGGGCTCCGCGCGCCCTATTGCCCGACGGCTCGTCAGGCGGCAGGGTGGCACGCGGCTCCCCTCGGGGTGCCGGGGATCATCGGGCGGACGAAGGGACGGAACCACCGGTATGGCAGCACGGATTCTGATCGTCACCGGCGACGCGGCCGAGTCGCTGGAGGTCTTCTACCCGTACCAGCGCCTCGTCGAGGAGGGCTACCGGGTCGAGATCGCGGCGCCCAGCCGCAAGCGGCTGCAGTTCGTGGTCCACGACTTCGTCGAGGGCTTCGACACCTACACCGAGAAGCCCGGCTACACCTGGCCCGCCGACCTGGCCTTCGCCGAGGTGGACCCCGCGCAGTACGCGGCGCTGGTGCTGCCCGGCGGCCGCGCCCCCGAGTACCTGCGCAACGACCCCGAGGTGCAGCGGATCGTCCGGCACTTCTTCGAGGCGGACAAGCCGGTCGCGCAGATCTGCCACGGCCCGCTGATCACCCTGCGCGGCGGCACCCTGTCCGGCCGCACCACCTCCGCGTACCCGGCGCTGGAGCCGGACGTCGAGGCGGGCGGCGCGGTCTTCGCCGACGGCGACGCCGTGGTCGACGGGCTGCTGGTCTCGGCCCGGGCCTGGCCGGACCACCCGGGCTGGATGCGCGCGTTCATCGAGGTGCTGCGCGAGAAGGCGCCGATCGACTAGGAATCGGCTGCGGGGCGGAGGCGGGGGACGGCGGAGTCGGCGTCCCCCGCCTCCGCCGCGTCCTGGGCCGCCATCACCTCGTCGCCGTGCTCGAAGCCCCAGGCGCCGACGGCCCCGATCGGCGTCAGCAGGGTGCGGCCCAGGTCGGTGAGGCGGTACTCGACGTGTGACGGCCCGTCCGGGGCCTCCCAGCGTTCCACCAGGCCGTTGAACCGCAGCCGCCGCAGCGTCTCGGTGAGGACCTTGGAGCTGATCCCGCCGATCCGCTCCCGCAGCTCGACCGGGCGCCGGGGGCCGTCGCGCAGCGCCCAGAGCACCACGGCGTTCCAGGTGTTGGCGAGCAGGTCGAAGGCGAGGCGGGCGCGGCAGTCCGCCAGGTATACATCGGTCGGCACGTACCACATGGTGCCCGAACGGCCCCCTAGCGTCGGTGCGAACGGTCGAACCGGCACGGATGAGGGAGCACATGATGAGGATCGGCGTCCTGGGCACGGGCAGCATGGCCGACGCGCTGGCCGGCCACTGGGTGCGGGCCGGGCACGAGGTGACCGTCGGAGGGCGGGACGCGGACCGGGCGGCGCGGCTCGCGGCCCGCCTCGGCGGCGGCGCGCGGCCGGCCGGACTGCGGGCGGCGGCCGAGGGCGCCGAGGTGGTGCTGGCGGCGCTGCCGTTCGCGGCGGGGGCGGACGTGGTGCGGGGGCTGCGCGCGGAGCTGGCGGGCACGGTGCTGGTCGACTGCTCCAACCCGGTCGGGCCGGGGTTCCGGCTGCTGACGGACGGTGGGCCGTCGGCCGCCCGGCTGCTCGCCGCGGCGGCGCCGGAGGCGCACGTGGTCAAGGCGTTCAACCTCTGCCACGAGGACGTGTGGCGGATGCGCCCGCCGGTGTTCGGCGGGCGGCCGCTGGCGGTGCCGGTGTGCGGGGACGACGCGGCGGCCCTGGCCCGGGTGCGCGGGCTGGTGCGCGACGCGGGGTGCGAGCCGGTGGCCGGCGGGGGTCTCGACCGGGCGGGGCTGCTGGAGGCGACCGCCGCGCTGTTCATCGGGCTGTGGGTGGGGGAGGGGGCCGACGCGCAGGCGATCGCCCCGCCGCTGGCGTACGCCACCGGTCCGGCCCGCCGGTAGGCACCCGGTCGGTGCGGGTCCTTGGGCCGTCCGGGGGGTGGCGGTTGCCGCGGCCGGGGATGGGGGGAAGCGTGGAGCCATGGCACGAGGAAGCAGTGAGGACGAGCAGGAGCTGCTGCGGCTGCACGCCGGGGCGCTGGAGCGGTTCGGTCGGCTGGTCGCGGAGGCCGGCGCGGGGCAGTGGGAGGACCCGACGCCGTGCAGCGACTGGACGGTGCGGGACCTGGTGAACCATGTGACGGTCGAGCAGCTGTGGGTGCCGGCGATGCTCGCCGGGTCGTCGGTGGCCGAGGTCGGCGACCGGTACGACGGCGACGTGCTGGGTGACGACCCGGCGGCGGCCTGGCGGGCGGCTGCGGCGGCGGCGCTGGCCGCGTTCGCGGAGCCCGGCGCGCTCGGCCGGACGGTCCACCTCTCGTACGGGGACCGGCCGGCCGAGGGGTACTGCCGGGAGATGACGGTCGACGCGGTGGTGCACGGCTGGGACCTGGCCGTCGGGCTCGGCGCGGACGCGCGGATGGCGGCGGACGCGGCGGAGTTCGCGCTCGCCGAGGTCACGCCGTACGCCGACGCGCTGGTCGCGTCGGGCCTGTTCGCGCCGCCCGTCGCGGTGCCGGTCGGGGCCGACGTGCAGACCCGGCTGCTGGGGCTGGTCGGCCGGGACGCGACGGACCCGTTCGGCTCGGACCGGTGATCACGCTGCGGGGCCGGACGGTGGCGTTCCTGACGGCGCCGGCCGGGGTCGAGCAGGTGGAGCTGACGGCGAGCTGGCAGGCGGTGCTGGAGGCCGGCGGCACGCCCCGGCTGCTGTCCACCCGGCCCGGGCGGGTGCAGGCCTTCCGGGGCCTCGACCGGGCGGACACCTTCGCCGTGGACACCGTGGTCGCCGAGGCCGAACCCGCCGGGTACGACGGGCTGGTGCTGCCCGGCGGGGTGGCCAACCCGGACCGCCTGCGGACAGCGCCCGAGGCGGTCGACTTCGTCCGGGAGTTCGTCGGCCTCGGCCGGCCGGTCGCGGTGATCTGCCACGGCGGATGGACGCTGGTCGAGGCGGGCGTGGTGCGCGGCCGGACCATGACCTCGTGGCCCTCGATCCGCACCGACCTGGAGAACGCGGGCGCCACCTGGGTCGACGAGCCGGTGCACGTCTGCACGGACGGGCCGAACACGCTGGTGTCCAGCCGAAAGCCGGCCGACCTGCCGCAGTTCTGCGACACCTTCGTCAGCCGCTTCGCCCGGCCCGGGGCCTGAGGACGCGGACCGCGCGGTCAGCAGTCGCGGAGTTCGGGGCTCTGGTTGAGGAGTTGGGCCCGGACGGAGGTGAACTTCCGGTAGGTGGCGGTGGTTTCGGCGCCCGGGCGGAAGACGGCCACCCGGTGGCAGTTCTGGAAGGCCAGCTTGACGGAGAAGTGCCGCTCCAGGGCGCCGCGGATCGCGTCGCTGGCCAGGGCGCGCAGCAGCTGGGCCCGCTCGGGTTCGCTCGGGGCGAGCGTGTTGTCGGCGAACTCGGCTTCGGTGGTGGCGAGTTCGCCGGTGAGGGTGTCGATCAGGCGGTAGGCGTACGGCAGTGAGGTACGGACGGCGTCGACGAACTCGGTGTCGGCGACCTGGTCGAGTTCGGCCTTGGCGAGCAGCGCGGGGGAGACGTCGAGGGACATGGGGGTGCGGCCTTCCTGGTCGGCTTGATGGTAGTGAAATTCGTTTCCACTTGTGGTGGTGTCCGCGATGTTCCCCGCCGGCCTGACGGGATGTCAAGCCGGTGTCGGCCGTCCGGGTGGGTGCGGGCGTGCCGCCGCTCGCGCCGGGCCGGGGCGGTTCCTAGAGTGGAAGGGGAGGTGCGCCGTGGATGACCAGGGCAGGACCGCAGGAGGCGCCGACCGCCGGATTCTGGAGCGGATCGGCGAGATGGTCGACGAGGAGCGCAGGCTGCGCGCCGCGCTGGCGGAGGGCCGGATCGACCCGGAGACCGAGCAGCGCGAGCTGAAGGGCATCGAGGAGCAGCTCGACCAGTGCTGGGACCTGCTGCGACAGCGGCGGGCGCGGGTCGAGGCCGGCGAGGACCCGGACCGGGCGTCGGTGCGCAGCGTGGCGGAAGTGGAGCGGTACGAGTCCTGAGCGGGCTCGTCAGACCGCCGCGTCGAGCGCGGTGGTGACCCGGTCGAGCAGGGTGCGCAGGGTGCGGACGTCGTCGAGCGGCAGGCCGGTGGCGGCCATGATGCGGCGCGGGACCTGCAGTGCCTCGGTGCGCAGCGCGGTGCCGGCCTCGGTGGGGGTGACGGTGACCGAGCGCTCGTCCTCGGGGCTGCGCTCGCGGCGGACCAGGTCGGCCGCCTCCAGGCGCTTGAGCAGCGGGGAGAGGGTGCCGGAGTCCAGGCGCAGGTACTCGCCGATCTGCTTGACCGGCAGCGTGCCGTGCTCCCAGAGCACCAGCATCACCAGGTACTGCGGGTAGGTCAGGCCGAGGTCCTTGAGGATCGTGCGGTAGACGCCGCCGAAGGCCCGCGAGGCGGCGTTCAGCGAGAAGCAGATCTGCAGGTCCAGGCGCAGCAGGTCCTCGTCCGGCACCTCGGGGAGCGTGGTCATGCCTCCCAGGGTATCGGGCCGTCGTGCGGACCATTTAGTTGTGCGCAATTGAATTGTGTGCTCTACTTCTGGGTGTAGGGCGGCCCCGTGGCCGCCGAGGCGAAGAAGGGATTGCTCGCATGGACGCGCTGTACACCGCCGTGGCCACCGCCAACGGACGCGAGGGCCGCACCGTCAGCTCCGACCGCCAGCTCGACCTGGCGCTGGCGATGCCGCCCGCGCTCGGCGGCAACGGCCAGGGCACCAACCCGGAGCAGCTGTTCGCGGCCGGCTACGCCGCCTGCTTCGCCAGTGCGCTGGGCCTGGTCGGCCGGCAGGCCCGGGTGGACACCGGCGACATCTCGGTGACCGCGGAGGTGACCATCGGCAAGGACGAGACCAGCTTCGGCCTGGCCGTCGTGCTGCGGGTCGAGCTGCCGGACGAGCTGGACGGCGAGACCGGCCGGCTGCTGGTGAAGCAGGCGCACGAGGTCTGCCCGTACTCCAAGGCCACCCGCGGGAACATCCCGGTCGAGCTGATCGTCGAATAATCGGGGACCGGAGAACGCGCGAGCGGGCCGAACCACGTGGGGGTGGTCGGCCCGCTCGCGTCCGTACGTCCGGGGTCAGAGCGGCAGCAGCTCCGGGCGCTTGGCCTCGACGTGGTCGCCGGAGGACTCGCCGCGCAGCCGGCGGCCGACCCACGGCAACAGGTAGGTGCGGGCCCACTGCAGGTTCTCGCGGCGCTGCTCCGCGGCGGTCGGCTCCGGACGGGCCGGCCACGGGGCCTCCGGGTCGGCCGCGGCCGGCAGGCCGAGCGAGCGGGCGGCCAGCAGGGCGACCCGCTGGTGGCCCTCGGGGGACAGGTGCAGCCGGTCGTCGCTCCAGGCGCGGCGGTCGTGCACCGAGCGCAGCGACCACAGGTCGGCCACCTGGCAGTCGTTGCGGTCGGCGATCGCCCGCAGGTGCGCGTTGTAGGTGGCGATCTTGCCGCGCAGGTGGCGCAGCACCGGCACGTCCTTGGTGTCGAAGCCGGTGCAGATCAGCAGGGTGCCGGTGTGCTCGCGCAGCTCGACGACGGCCGCCTCGAAACGCTCGGCGGTCAGGTCCGGGTCGCTGCCCGGACGCAGGATGTCGTTGCCGCCCGCGCAGAGGGTCACCAGGTCGGGCTGGATCCGGCGGATCTGCGGGACCTGCTCGGTCGCGATCTGGTCCAGCAGCCGGCCGCGGACCGCCAGGTTCGCGTAGCGGAAGTCGCCGTCCGGGCGCCGCGCGGCCAGCATCCCGGCCAGCCGGTCGGCCCAGCCGGCGAACGCCCCGTCCGGGCCGGGGTCGTTGAGCCCCTCGGTGAAGCTGTCCCCGAGGGCGGCGTACGAGCTGAAGTCAAGGGTCTCCTGGTAGTCAGCCATGCAGGAGATACTTCACTGTCTGAAGTGACCTACGCCACCGTAGGTGGCCGGTCGCGGTGGGTGATCTCCGCCACGGCCCGGCCGCGCGGGGCCGGGCCGTACGCTGGTGGGCATGACCACGGACGCGGTGACCGAGGAGAAGACCCGGCGCAGGGCGATGATGGTCCGGGCGACGATCTACATCGCCGGGACGCACCTCTTCGCGGGCTTCGTCATCCTGCTGTTCGCGCTCGGCGGCCGCGGCAAGTAGCCCGCGGGCCCGGGGGAGCTCAGCCGGTGGGGCGCAGGACGAAGACGCCCCAGCCCAGGTACGGGCGGCGGTAGGCGAGGTGGCCGTGGCGGCGCTCGGCCAGGTAGCGGTGCAGTGCGGGGGTGTCCGGGTCGTCCGGGTTGGCCCGCAGCCAGTCGCTCAGGGTGCGCCACTGCGCGGCCTCGTACCGGTCCCAGCTGTCCGGGTCCGCCAGCACCATCTCCAGCAGCTCGCAGCCCGCCTCCTCGAAGCGCGGCAGCAGGCCCGGCAGCGTGGTGAAGGTCTCGGGCGTGGCGCCGAAGTCGGCGTACGCCTCCGCCGGGGGCTCGGCGTGCAGGAACGGCTCGCCGACCAGCAGCAGACCGTCCGGGGCGAGCGCGGGCTTCATCAGCTCCAGGGTGCCGACCAGGCCGTCGCCGATCCAGGTCGCGCCGATGCAGCTGACCAGGTCGAAACCGCCCGGCTCGGCCCCGTACGCCGCCGCGTCCCCCTGCACGAACTCGATCCGGTCGGCGACCCGCAGCTCGGCGGCGCGCTCGCGGGCCGCGGCCAGGAACACCTCGCTCAGGTCGACGCCGGTGCCGCGGGTGCCCCAGCGGGCCGACCAGGAGGCGAGCAGCTCGCCCTTGCCGCAGGCCAGGTCGAGGATCCGGGCGCCGGGCCGCAGCCGGCAGAGCTCGCCGAGCAGGGCCAGCTTGGCCTCGGAGAACGGGTTGAGGATCCGGTGCGAGGACTCGGCGATCTCGTGGAAGCGCAGTGACATGCCGCGCAGTCTCGGCCCAAGTCGGCCTCGCGGCAACCGGATTAACGCTCGGTGCCGGACCGGTCGACGCGGGACCGGTCGGCGCGGGACCGCTCGGTGACCGCGTCGAGGTGGGTGCGGAAGCGCGCCGCCGGGTCCGGGTCGATCCGGGCCAGCGCCACCATCGCGGAGACGATCACGTCGCAGAGCTCGGCGGAGACGTCGTCCCAGGTGTGCGACCGCCCCTTGCGGGGGTTGGCCCCCAGTGCGCCGATCACCGCCTGCGCGGCCTCGCCGGCCTCCTCGCCGATCTTCAGCACCTGCAGCACGCGCTGCATCTCCGGCGGCCGCGAGCTCCCCTCGGTCAGCCACGCGTTCAGGCCGGCCACCGCCTGCCAGACGTCCTCGTCCACGGCTCTCCCCCCGGGTCGTCACGGATCTGGTGCGACCGTACAGGGCGGATCGGGCCTTTGGTCCCGATTCGTGGAGAATCGGGCCTGGCCCGGGGCGGCGGCGGTCGGTGACCATGGACGGACCGGCGGCATCCTCCCCTGGCCCGTCGGCCGAGCACCAGGAAGAGCATGTCGCAGCAGAACGCCCCCTCCGCAGGCCATGCGCTGGTCGAACAGCACGGCGTCGACACCATTCCGGAGGCGGAGCGCACCAGCTCGCCGAGGGACGTGCTGTCGATCCTGGTCGGCTCCAACCTGGCCTTCGGCGTGGTCGTCTTCGGCTGGCTGCCGGTCTCCTTCGGGCTGTCGTTCTGGGCGGCGGCCACCTCGGTGCTGATCGGGACGGTGCTGGGCATCGCGCTGACCGCGCCGCTGGCCCTGGTGTCGCTGCGTACCGGGACCAACCTGTCGACCAGCTCCGGCGCGTTCTTCGGCGTCCGGGGCCGGCTGATCGGCTCGGTGGTGGGTCTGCTGCTCTCGCTCGGCTACACCGCGCTGGCCCTGTGGGTCGGCGGCGACGTGGTGGTCGGCGCGCTGAACCGGATGCTGGGGCTGCCGACCGGCGGCGCCGCGTACGTCGTCACGTACACCGTGCTGGCCGGGCTGAGCGCCACGGCGGCGGTGTTCGGCTACCGGCTGCTGCTGAAGCTGGAACGGGTCCTGATGTGGGCCATGGGCGGGCTGCTGCTCGCCGGGCTGCTGGCCTTCGCGCCGCACTTCGACGCGGGAGCGCACGGCGAGTACCTGCTGGGC
Organism: Kitasatospora sp. NPDC048365; assembly: GCF_043200835.1. Taxonomy (NCBI): domain Bacteria; kingdom Bacillati; phylum Actinomycetota; class Actinomycetes; order Kitasatosporales; family Streptomycetaceae; genus Kitasatospora; species Kitasatospora sp. NPDC048365. The sequence continues at coordinate 72,899 of NZ_JBICYJ010000024.1, read as the reverse complement.
GGGTTCTGGCCGACCTGGCTGCTGTCCGTGGTCGCCGCCGGGCTGAGCGGGCCGATCGCCTTCATCACGCTGCTGGGCGACTACACCCGGTACGTCTCGCCGGTGCGCCACTCCGGGCGGCGGGTGCTGTGGTCGACGGCCGGCGGGCTGTTCCTGGGGCTGCTGATCCCGCAGCTGTTCGGTACCTTCACCGCGGTGGCGACCGGCGTCGGCGACGACTACGTGGGCGGACTGATCGCCGGGGCGCCGGTCTGGTTCCTGCTGCCGCTGCTGCTGAACGGGCTGCTGGGCAGCGCCGGCAACACCGGCCTGATGCTCTACAGCATGGGCCTGGACCTGGACGCCATCCTGCCGCGCGCCAGCCGGCGGCAGGCCACCAACGTGGTCGCCGCGGTCGCCGTCGCCCTGGTGTTCCTGGGGCACTTCGTGTGGAGCGCGCAGGACGCGGTGACCTCCTTCGTCCTGGTGCTGACCGCGATCGGCACGCCGTGGGCGGTGATCACCCTGATCGGCCACCGGCGGTGCCGCGGCGACTACGACCGCAGCTCGCTGCAGGTCCTCAACCGCGGCACCCGGGGCGGCGTGTACTGGTACCGGGGCGGGTGGAACGTGCCCGCGACCACCGCCTGGGCGGCCGGCAGCGCCGTCGGACTGCTGGGGATCGACACGCCCGTGTACCGGGGGCCGCTGCTGGCCGCCACCGGCGGGATCGACGTCAGCTTCCTGCTGGCGGGCGGGGTGGCCGCCCTGCTGTACGTCGGGCTGTCGCGGCGCACCCGGGGGCTGGCCGGGCCCGAGCTGGTGCCCGCCGCGGCGGACGGGCAGCGGGTCGGCTGAGCCGGCGCGGCACTCAGTGCAGGTGCTGCTGCCAGTCGGCGGGGACGCGGTCGCGCGGGCCCGGGGCGGGCTGGTCGACCGGATGGGCGAGCGGCGGGTGCAGCGCCGGGCCCCGGTAGTACTGCTCGGTCTCGACGTTCCACAGCCAGTCCTCGCCCGGCTCGAAGCTGGCGAAGAAGGGATGGCCGGCGGTCCGGGCGTGCGCGGTGGCGTGCTGGGCCGGCGAGGAGTCGCAGCAGCCGACGTGGCCGCACGCCGCGCACCGGCGCAGGTGGAACCACCAGCCGCCCGCGGACAGGCACTCGGCGCAGCCGTCCCCGCTCGGCGGGACGTCCGGGTCGATGCCGGGAACGGTGTCGTCGGCCATGGGGACCACCTCCGGTTCGCATGCTAAGCGGGGTGGCGGGGGCGGGCGAGAGCAAGCGTGGCCCGGACGGTCTCAGCGGGGGCCGACGACGGGGTCGTGGGTGTCGCAGGGCACCCGCCGGGGCGGCACGCGATAGGCGGACCGCTCCCTCAGCCGCCCCGCCCAGGGCTCCGACCCGGAGGGCCGGCGGATCATCACGTGGCCGCTGGTGCCCGCTCCCAGCCCGGCCCGGTACTCGGCGAGGAGCTCGGGCCGCTCGCCGAGCAGGGCCCGCAGCTGCTCCTCCACCAGGCAGAACCGGCACTCCGCGCCCGGCAGCACCCGGTACTGCCGCAGCGCGGACGCCTCGAACGCGTCGGCGGCGGTGACCATGAGCACGCCGGTCGGCAGCACGGACAGGCCGATCCAGGCGGCTCCGTCGCTCGCCGCCGCGGCCGCCACCAGGGCGCGCAGCCCGGGCGGATCGAGCCGCCCGATCCTGGAGGCGTCGTACCGCCGGCCGACGCCCGCGCACAGCACGGACACCGCGATCCCGGCGGGCAGGGCCCAGCCGGGGCCCTTCGAGAGCTCCCAGAGGAAGAACGCGTTCATCGCGAGCGTGTACACCGCGACGCTGCCCGGCCCCAGCCCGCGGATCAGCCGCGGCGGCAGGTATGTGGCGGCCAGCAGGCAGAGCAGGACGGAACTGTGGACCCACGAGGACGCCATGCCCCACCCCTCGGTCGTCGTCGGCGCCGTCCGCGAGCATGCCCACTGCGGGGTGCCGCCAGTCCTGGAGCGGTCGTGATCGTGTTGCCAGAAGAAGTACGATTTCGTAATATCCGAAAGCGTGAAATCCGAATCCGTATCACCGGGCGGGTCGGTGCTGCTGTCCCTGCAGCGTGCGACCCATGCCACCCTGCAGCTGATCGCCGCCGAACTCGTCGATCTCGACCTGACCGCGTCCGAGATCAACGCGCTGGCCAACCTCGCCGACGGCCGCGGCCGAACCGTCTCACAGCTGGGGGCCGCGGTCGGTACCCGGCCGACCACGCTCACCAGCGTGCTGGACCGGCTGGAGCGCCGCGGGCACATCACCCGCGGGACGCGGGCCGGCGACCGTCGGTCCGTCCTGATCGAGCTGACCGACTCGGGGCGGGCGGCGGCCGAGGTCATCACCCTGACCCTGGCGGGCATCGAGCGCCGCGCGCTGGACGGTCTGCCCGCCGCGGCGGTCGCCGACTTCCACTCCGTGTTGGACGCCTTGGTGAAGGAGGGGTCGTGACGGCGCCCGGCGACGGTCCGCACGGCGGGTCGGCGGTGTTCGACGGGCTGCTGGCGGAGGTCATGGCGACCGCCGAGCGGTTCGGGCACCGCCAGCACGTCCAGCTGACCTGGCTGGCCGTCCGGAACCACGGTACGGCCGCGGCGATCGACCTGATCAGCGACGGCATCCGGCGCACCGCCCGGTACGCGGGTGCCCCGCAGAAGTACAACGCCACGGTCAGCCGGGCCTGGGTCGAACTGGTCGGCCACCACGTCGGGCGGTCGGACGCCGCCGACTTCGACGCGTTCGCCGAGCGGCACCCCGCGCTGCTCGACAAGAAGCTGCTCACCCGCTTCTACCGTCCCTCGACGCTGGCGGGCGACCCGGCCAGGACCGGGTGGGTCGAACCCGACCTGGCTCCGTTCCCCGGATAGCCGCCCGGCCGGTCAGCGCTTGGAGGCGTCCACGATCACCGGTGCGCCGCCCTGGCCCGAGCCGCACGGGCTCGCGTAGACCGGGTTCTTCTCGGCGGCGGCCCGGAAGGCCTCGTAGCACTGGCTCTGCAGGATCCGGTCGGTCAGCGAGTTGGCGATCGTGGTGTTGGCCGCCGCGGTGCTCTCCGCCTCGATCCGGCGCTTCTCCGCCTCCGCCTTGGCGGTCAGCACCGCTGCCTCGGCCTGCTGGGTCGCCTGGTCCTGCTGGATCTTCTGGTCGATCGCCTTCTGCAGGACCTCGCTCGGCTTGACGTTGCGCAGGTTGACGCTGTTGACGACGATCCCCCGGGGGGACAGCCGGTCGGTGATCAGCTTCTCCATCTCCGCGCTGATCGCCTCGCGCTGCGAGGCGTAGCCCTCGACGCTGGTGTGCTTGGCGAAGACGTTGCGGACGATCTCCCGGGTGTCCGGGTAGACCAGGCGCTGCTGGACGTTGGCCGCGCTGCCGGAGAGCTTGTACAGCGCGAGGGTGCGGTCGGGGTCGATCGCCCACTTCACGGTGAGGTCGACGTAGAGCACTCCGCCCTCGGAGGAGCGGACCTCCACGGTGTCGTCCCCGGTGAGGTTGAGGTCCGAGGGCCGGGTGGAGAAGGTCGTGACCTCCGTCAGCGGCGACTTGAGGTGCAGGCCGGGCTGCCAGGTGTCGCCCACCGAGCCGAGCGAGGTGGGGACCCCGACTTCGTAGGGTTCGACGACGTAGGTGAAGGAGCCCAGTGCGAACAGCAGCCCCACGCCGCCGACGAGCAGGCCGGTGAGGGTGGCGAAGCGGAAGTCGACGATCGAGCGCCGCTTCAGCACGAGCAGCGTGACGGCGGCGATCAGGAGCAGGACGGAGAAGTAGAACACGGTGCGTCCCCCCGGACGGTGGTGCCCGGAAGGCTTTCCGGGCACCACCGGTGATGCCCGGTCAGGTGGCGGCGAACCCCGGGGCCGGGCGTCGGACCCGCGCGGGAGGTGCCGGTCGGCGGTCCGCCGGTTCGCGCGGATTCCCGGGGCGATCTCGACGGGGCCGCGGCGGTCGGGATAAGGTGGCATTCTGGTCTAGACCACTGGCCATTCGGGCCGCGATTCAGAACGGTGCAGTCATGGAGATCGTCATCCTCCCCGATGCCGCGGCCTGCGGTGAACTCATCGCCTCGGCGATGGCCGAGCTGGTGGAGCGCAAGCCCGACGCCCTGCTCGGGGTCGCCACGGGCTCGACGCCGCTGCCGGTGTACCAGGCGCTGGCCGCGAAGGTGCGCGGCGGGTCCGTCGACGTCTCGCGGGCGCGGATCTGCCAGCTGGACGAGTACGTCGGCCTGCCCACCGGCCACCCCGAGTCGTACCGCTCGGTCGTGCTGCGCGAGGTCGTCGAGCCGCTCGGGCTGACCGAGGAGTCCTTCTTCGGCCCCGACGGGGCCGCCGAGGACGTCGCCGCCGAGGCGATCGCCTACGACCGGTCGCTGGCCGCCGCGGGCGGCGTCGACCTGCAGCTGCTCGGGATCGGCACCGACGGGCACATCGGCTTCAACGAGCCGTGCTCCTCGCTCGCCTCGCGGACCCGGATCAAGACGCTGACCCGGCAGACCCGGCTCGACAACGCGCGCTTCTTCGACAGCCCGGAGGAGGTGCCGCACCACGTGATCACCCAGGGCATCGGCACCATCCTGGAGGCCCGGCACCTGGTGCTGCTGGCCACCGGCGAGGGCAAGGCGGACGCCGTCGCCGCCGCCGTCGAGGGCCCGCTCTCCGCGCTGGTGCCGGCCTCGGCCCTCCAGCTGCACCCGCACGCCACGGTGGTCGTGGACGAGGCCGCCGCGTCCCGTCTGAAGCTGGCCGACTACTTCCGCGCCACGTACGCGGCGAAGCCGGACTGGCAGTCCATCTGATCCCTGGCCGGTCGTGCCCACGGGGCCGGCCGGAGTGCGGACGCCGATCGCGGTGACCGCCCTCCGGTCGGCCCCGTCGCTGCTCTGCGGGGCGTGGTCAGCGCGGCGGCCCCCGGTGGGCCAGGCGGACCTCTTCGATGTCGAGGTGTGCCTGCAACTGGAGCAGGACGTCGTCGTCGATGCGACGGGCGTCGCGGAGTTCGATGACCGCGGCGCGCTTGTGGGCGAGGAGGGCGAGCCGCAGGTCGACGTCGTCGCGGTGGCGCCGCAGCAGCGGCTCGGACTCCTCGGCGGCGGTGTCGGAGGCCCGCAGGGTCTTGAGGTGGGTCTCGTACTCGGCGCGCAGGCGGTCGGCCACGCCCGGGTCGGTGCCGAGGTCGGCGGCGACGTCGGACATGGCGGCGAGGGCTGCCTCGGTGGCGGTGGTGCGGGCCAGCCGGAGTTCCCGTTCCTCGTCGGTGGCGTGCGGGAGGTGGGCCCAGCGGGCGACGCCCGGCAGGACGAGGCCCTGGACCACCAGGGTGGTGACGACGACGCCGGCGGTGACGAACACGATGGTGTCGCGGTCGGGGAACGGCGATCCGTCGTCGACGGTGTAGGGCACGGACAGGGCGAGGGCGAGGGAGACGGCGCCGCGGAACCCGGCGAGGGAGCTGACCGCCCGGGCGCGGTGGCTCATCCGCCGTCGGCGCTGCTGGGGGCGGCGGTCCAGGATCCGGATCAGGTACGCGAACGCGGTCAGGAACGTCAGACGGGCGACGGCGAGCGTCAGGGTGACGGCCGCGACGATGATCAGCGCACCGGCCAGATCGGCGCTGGACAGGGCGTGGACGGCGGCCTGCGCCTCCAGCCCGACGAGCACGAACAGGAAGCCGTTGAGCAGGTAGATCGCGAGCGACCAGAACGCCTCGGTCTGGAGGCGGGCGTCGGCCCAGCCGACTCGCGGACCGGCCTGGCTCATGATCAACCCGCAGATGACCACGGCGAGCACGCCGGATGCCCCCACCGCCTCCGCGAGCAGGTACGCGGTGAAGGGGAGCAGCAGGATCGCGAGGTTGCTCAACAGCGCGTCGTCCAGGGGGCGGAGGCGCCCGCGCAGACGGATACCGGCCAGCGCCACGACGACTCCGGCGGCGATTCCGCCGCCGTAGGAGAGCAGCAGCCTGCCGCCGGTGTGCAGGGCGCCCAGCTGCTCGGAGCCCGCGGTGACGGCGACGGCGAGGCTGTAGACGACCAGGGCGGTGCCGTCGTTGATCAGGCTCTCGGCGCGCAGGATGGTGACGTTGCGGCTCGGCAGGAGCCGGGCGACCACGCCGACGGCGGTGGCATCGGTGGGGGCGACGGCCGCGCCGAGTACCCAGGCCGGGCCCCAGGGCAGGCCGAGACCGTGGGCGACCGCCGCCACCGCCCAGGCGCTGACGGCGACCAGCGCCGTTCCGCTGAGGACGATGCCGCGCAGGTCGCGTCGGATCGCCCGCAGCGAGGTGGTCAGGCTCTCCCAGTAGAGCAGGACCGGGAGGAAGACGAGGAGCAGGATGTCCGGCGGCAGTTCGGTCCCGCGCAGCCAGGGCACGAAACCCAGCAGGACGCCCGCGGCGAGCTGCAGGATCGGCGGGGCGATCGGGAAGCGGTGGGCGAGGACGCCGCTGACCAGCAGGGCGATCCCCAGGATCACGACGAATTCGAGTGCCTTCACGGGTCACCACCGGACCGGGGCCGAGGCAGTGGTCCCTGTCGGCATGAGCGCGCTCCCCGGTCCGGTGGCGAGTGGTCGGTGATCATTACTGTGCCCCCGCGGACCGGGACGCGCACGGCGAAGCCGGCCACCGTGCGGCAGACGGCGACCGCGTCCTGATCGGGTGACCGGCCGGCCAAGGCCCGCCCGAGGCGTCAGAGCGGGGTGGTGACCTTGAGGATCAGGAGCAGGGCGCCGGCCGCGTTGAGGGCCGAGACGGCGGAGACGGCGGTGCCCGCGGCGGCGAACATGGTGGCGAGGGTGGCCGGGCTGTGCGCCGGGGGCCAGGCGTGCGGGACCGGGCCGAGCAGGGCGGCCACCCGGCGGGGGACCGGCCCGGGGGCGGCGAAGGCGGGCAGACCGGCCGGGTGCGGGGCGGAGATCAGCGCGGCCCGGGCGACCGCGCGGGCGGTCAGCCGGCGGTCGCCGACCGCGTGCGCGGCCACCTCGTCGGCCCACCGCTCGGTGTTGTAGGCCACCGCGTGGTGCAGCGGCCGCAGGAACGGGTTGACGCAGCCCGCGAGCCGGGTGACCAGCAGGTGGCGGTGGTGGCGGTGCGTCAGGTGGGCGCGCTCGTGGGCGAACAGTGCGGTGCGCTCGTCCTCGGCGAGGCCGCCGAGCATGCCGGTGGAGACGACGATCCGTCCGCCGTCCGGGCCGGGGAGGGCGTAGGCGTACGGCTGCGGGTCGGGCAGCACGGCCGGGCCGGGCCCGGTGGGCAGGCCGGCGACGGCGCGCAGCGCGTCGAGGCGGACCCGGCGGTGGCGGCGCAGCGTCCGGGCGCAGGCGGCGACCACCGCGGTCAGTGCGACGATCGCGCCGCTGCCCACCGCCTGGTGGAACGGGACGGCGTCGCGCACCTCCGGGTCGGACCAGCTGTCCGGCAGCGGGTTGCCGGGGATGTGCGCGGTGCCGACCACGAACAGCAGGGCCAGGCTGACCGCGCTGCACAGCGCCATCGCCGCGGCGATCGTGGTGAGCAGGCGGGCGGCGGCGCGCGGGTGCAGGTGGTGGCCGGCCAGCCGGGCGATCGGCAGCGCGGTCAGCGGCAGGACGAGGGGGAGGAAGACGGCCGTGCCCACGGGTCAGCTGCCGCCGTCCGTCGCGGCGTCCAGGAGCTGGCGCAGCAGCTCTTCGTCCTGCGGGAGCAGGGCGGTGACGAAGCTGGCGAGGACCGCGTCCCGGTCGGCGTGGGTGTCCAGCACGCGGCGCATCCGCAGGGCGGCCAGCCCGGCCGCGTCGGCGGAGGCGAGCCAGCGGTAGGAGCGGCCCGAGCGGGCGCGCGAGACGGCGCCCTTGGCGTGCAGCCGGGACAGGATCGTCATCACCGTGGTGTACGCGAGGTCGCCGGGCAGCCGGTCCTGCACCCAGTGCGCGGTGACCGGGCCGGGCGCGGCGCGCAGCGCGTCCAGGACCTGGGCCTCCAGTTCGCCCTGGCCGCGTCGGCGGGGGCGGGCGGACAGGTCCAGGTCCTCGCTCATCGGCTCTCCCTCGGTGGCTGGTTGCGCGCCATCCTACGAGGCGCCGATGTCCGCGCGGATGACGGGTCGTGCGGTTGACGGGTCGTGCGGTTGACGCGGCGTCGGTGCGGGGTGCGTGGTGGATTCCGCCGCGATCTACAGTGTTGTAGATTCGAAGGACTGACGGGGAGAGCAGCTGGAGGGAACCATGGGAGTCACGCTCGCCAAGGGCGGCAACGTCTCACTGACCAAGGAGGCCCCGGGCCTCACCTCGGTCATCGTCGGTCTCGGCTGGGACGTCCGCGCCACCTCCGGAGCCGCCTTCGACCTGGACGCCAGCGCGCTGCTGTGCGACGCGTCCGGGCGGGTGCTCAGCGACCAGCACTTCGTCTTCTACAACAACCTGCGCAGCCCCGAGGGTTCGGTCGAGCACAGCGGCGACAACCTGACCGGTGGCGGCGACGGCGACGACGAGCAGATCCGGGTCAACCTGGCCGCCGTGCCGCCGACCGTGGCCAAGGTGGTCTTCCCGGTCTCGATCTACGATGCCGACCAGCGCCGGCAGAGCTTCGGACAGGTCCGCAACGCCTTCATCCGGGTGGTCAACGAGGCGGACGGCAGCGAGGTCGCCCGCTACGACCTCTCCGAGGACGCCTCCACCGAGACCGCGATGGTCTTCGGCGAGCTGTACCGCTACGGCACCGAGTGGAAGTTCCGGGCGATCGGCCAGGGCTACGCCTCCGGCCTGCGCGGGATCGCGCTGGACTACGGCGTCAACGTCTGATCCGGGTCAGTCGCCGGACGACGGGAGCGGCTCGGCGTGCATCGGCGTGCGCGGGGTCTGGTGGCCGCCGGTGGCGAGCATCCGGACCTCGCCGCGGTCGCTGATCTCCGCCCGGACGATGCCGGAGGCGTCCGCGTAGACCGGGTGACCGCCCGGTCCGGTCGCGCCGGTGGCCTCCACCACGACCACGTCCTGCTTGGCGTGGCCGCCGGGCTCGCCCGGGAAGGTGAGTGCGAAACGTCGGGCCATCACGAGCCTCCTTGTCGGCCTCGGTCCCATCGTAGGCGTACCGGGGTGGACCGGCCGGGAGGAGCGGGCGCACGGCGGGGCGGGTCGGAGCCGGTCGTGGCGGGTCGGAGCCGGTCGTGGCCGTCAGGGCAGCAGGCGCAGGTGCTGCGGGGCGATCGCCAGGTGGACGGTCTGGCCCCAGGTGAGGTGCAGCGCGTCGGACTCGATGCCGTCACCGAACGCCACCAGGTGGTCGGACTCCACGGTGAGCGCGAGCCGGTCACCGCCGGTGAGCAGCCCCTGGACGTGGGTGGTGCCGGTGACCGGCGACGGCCACGCCTCGCGGACGAACCAGCTGAGCGCCGGGGTCGTCGGGTCGGGCAGGGCCAGCGCGCTGCCCCGCTCCAGCCAGGTGGAGCGGCACCAGCCGGTCGCGCCGGTGCCGGTGCCGACCAGCACCCCCGAGGACGCCTGGGACTCGTCCGCGCCGCCCGGCGGGGAGAGCCGGTACCGGGCCGTCTGGTGGCCGCTCTGGCCGAAGTAGATCTCGTTGAGCGCCAGCAGCCGCTGGGTGTCGTCCGCCACCGCCTCGACCATGGTGCGTTCCTCCAGTCGGGCGTCCGCGCCGGGCGAGGCCGCCGCGCGCAGCAGCGCGGCGGCCCGCTCGGGCCGGTGGCGGACCAGCACGCCGGCGTTGCGGCCCGGATCGGCGTCCACCCCGATCACCGGCTGCCCGGTGAGGTACTTGGCGGTGTTGGCGACCAGCCCGTCCTGGCCGACCACCACGACGACGTCCTCCGGCCCGAAGAGGAAGCGGTCGAGGTCGGAGCGCTCCACCCGGGTGCGGCGCCAGTCGAGCGGGATCGCCGCGGCCACCTCGGCCAGCGCGGCGTGCGTCCGGTGGTGGCGCTGCTCCGTCTCGGCGAGCGAGCGGCCGCGGGAGTTCAGGAAGAACTCGGCCTGGCCGCGCGAGCCGTGGTGGGCCAGCAGCTCCTCGTACTCGGTGCGGCGGTGGACCAGCACCACCCGGGGCGCGAGGCTCACCGCTGCTCCCCGGCGGCGGGCGCGGCGCCGAGCCGGCCGAGCAGGCCGGTGAGGACGTCCGGGGTGAGGGTGATGCTGTCGATCCGGGGCAGGTGCTCGGCCAGCCGGATCAGGGCCAGCGCCTGGAGGACCTCCGGGCCCGCGGTGCGGTGCGCCTCCAGCCAGGCGGCCTCGGTGGCGGCCTTCGCCTCGCCGAGCGCGCGGTCGGCCTCGGCCTTGGCGGCGGCGAGCAGCCGGGCGGCGTCCGCCTCGGCGGTGGCGAGGCGGGTGCGGCGGACCGCCTCGGCCTCGGCGCGGACCGCGTCGGCGGCCGCGTTCTGCTCCGCCTCGCGGCGCGCGTTGGCACCCTGCTGGTCGACCAACTGCTCCTCGCGGCGGGCGAGTTCGATGCGGTTGGCGAGCTCGTTCTCGGCGATGGCGCGCTCCCGCTCGACCGCGAGGGCGCGGCGCTCGTAGGTCGCGCGGTCGGCCTCCTGCTGGACCAGCTCGCGGGCCGGGGTGCGCAGGGCGCGCTCCATCTCGGCCTCCGGGCGGACCGAGGTGACGCGGACGGCGATCACCGCGACGCCGATCTCGGCGAGCCGGGGCTCGGCGGCCAGCCCTTCGGAGACCCGGGCACGGACGGCGGTGACGCCGTCGACCAGAGCGGTGGCCAGCGGGGTGCGGGCGATCAGCTCCAGCGCGTGCTGCTGGGCGGTCTCGGTGAGCAGCGTGCCGAGCTGGTCGAGCGGCTCGCCGCGCCACACGCCGGTGTCCGGGTCGATGCCGAAGTCCAGGCGGGTGGCGGCCGTCGTGGGGTCGCTGATCCGGTAGGTGACGGTGGCCTGGACGGTGAGGTCCTGGAAGTCGGCGGTGGTCGCGTGGAACAGCATCGCCAACTCGCGGTCGTCCGCCGGGATCTCCGAGATGGCGGAGGTGAGCGGGCGGAACCAGAAGGTCAGTCCGGTGCCCTCGTGGGCGAGTTGGCCGCGGCGCAGGTGGCGGACGTGGGCGGTGGGTGCGGCGCGCAGGTGGCGGAAGCCGAAGCGGCGGGTGATGTCGGCCATCGGGGACTCCTCTTTTCGTCGTTGTGACGATAAGCGGTCTTGGCGGTTCTCGTCAAGGGGACGATAATGGGGGGGCGGGGGGATCGACTCGGAGAGGGTGGTTGCCGATGGTGCGGGTGGAGAAGGACGGCCCGGTGTGGACCGTGGTACTGGACCGGCCGCAGGCGCGGAACGCGGTCGACGGGCCGACCGCGGCGGCCCTGGTCGCGGCGTTCGAGGAGTTCGACGCCGACGCGAGCGCCGCGGTTGCGGTGCTCTGGGGGGACGGCGGGACCTTCTGCGCGGGCGCCGACCTGAAGGCGGTGGGGACGGAGACGGGCAACCGGCTGGCGGCGGACGGCCCCGGGCCGATGGGCCCGACCCGGATGCGGCTCGGCAAGCCCGTCATCGCCGCGATCGCCGGCCACGCGGTGGCCGGCGGCCTGGAGTTGGCGCTCTGGTGCGACCTTCGGGTGGCGGGCGAGGACGCCGTGTTCGGGGTGTTCTGCCGGCGCTGGGGCGTCCCGCTGATCGACGGCGGAACGGTACGACTGCCGAGGCTCATCGGGGAGAGCCGGGCGATGGACCTGGTGCTCACCGGGCGGCCCGTCGACGCCGCCGAGGCCGAGCGGATCGGACTGGTCAACCGCCTGGTGCCGGCCGGCGAGGAGCTCGCGGCGGCCCGCGAACTGGCCGCGCAGCTGGCCGCGTTCCCGCAGGTCTGCCTGCGGCACGACCGGCTCTCGGTGCGCGAGCAGGACGGAATGACCGAGCCCGAGGCGATGGCCAACGAGTGGCGGCACGGCGCGTACGCGCTGGGGGCGGAGACCGTGGCGGGGGCGCGCCGGTTCGCGGCGGGGGAGGGGCGGCACGGGGAGTTCCGGTGACCGCCGGGAGGTGCCACTCGGGGTGGGGGCATGTCGAACCCCTGGCCGGGGAGGTGGAATCCGCCGGGCGACCCGGAGTGATCCTCCGTCGTGCGGGGCCGGATCCGGCCGTTCGGGGTCAGGCCTTGCGGGCGCGGGAGGTCTCGGCGAGGGCGGCCAGGTCGTGGCCGCCGCGGCCGTCGGCGATCGCCTGCCGGAGGGCGTCGCCGAGGACCTCGGCGAAGGGGAGGGCGACGTCGGAGGCGGCGGCCGTGTCCAGGGCGAGGGTGACGTCCTTCAGGCCGAGGGCGAGCCGGAACCCGGCGGGCTCGTAGCGGCGTTCGGCGATCAGGGCGCCGTAGCCGGAGTACACCGGGCCGGGGAAGACCGTGTTGGTGACCACGTCGAGGAGGGCGGCGGCGGGGATGTCGTTCGCCTCGGCGAGGGCGGTCGCCTCGGAGAAGGCCTCGATGGCGGAGGCCAGCATGAAGTTGGTGCAGATCTTGGCGACGTTCGCCGCCTCCGGGCGCTCGCCGAGGTGCCAGGTGCGCTGACCCATCGCCTCGAACAGCGGTGCGGCCAGGGCGAGATCCGCCTCGGCGCCGGCGGCGAGGATGTTCAGCCGGCCGGTGGCGGCGACGTCGCTGCGGCCGAGGACCGGCGCGGCCAGGTAGCCGACCCCGTGCCGGGCGTGGAGCTCGGCGGCGCGGCGGGCCAGGTCGGGGGAGACGGTCGCCATGTTGACGTGGACCGCGGCCGTCGCGGCGGCGAGCAGCTCGTCGTGGAGCAGCAGGTCCGCCACGGCCCGGTCGTCGGCGAGCATCGAGACCACGGCGTCGCAGGCGAAGGCGTCGGTGGGGGAGTCGGCGCGCCCGGCGCCCTCCGCGACCAGGGCCTCGACGGGCTCGGGCGAGCGGTTCCAGACGGTCAGGGTGTGGCCGGCGGCCAGCAACTGACGGGCCATGCCGCGGCCCATGGCGCCGAGTCCGACGAATCCGACGTGCACGGTGACGCTCCCGGTGGTGGAAATGGTACGGGCACCAATCAGCCTACGGCGTCGGCGGCGAGGGGCGAGGATGGACGGCATGAGTCTTGTGGTGAGGTCCGTGCACACGGCCGACCTGGCACCGGACGACCTGGCCGAGGCGCGGCAGCTGATGGAGGACGTGTTCGAGGGCGAGCTGACGCCCGAGGACTGGGACCACTGCCTCGGCGGGCTGCACGTGCTCGGCCGGGAAAACGGGGAACTGGTCGGCCACGCCGCGCTGGTGCAGCGGCACGTCGCGTACAACGGCCGGGCGCTGCGCGCCGGTTACGTCGAGGGCCTGGGAGTGCGGGCGGACCGGCGGCGGCGCGGGTACGCCGGGGTGCTGATGGCCGAGGTCGAGCGGGTGATCGACACGGCGTACGACCTGGGCGCGCTCGGGGCGAGCGAGGACGGGATGCCGTTCTACCGGCAGCGCGGCTGGCTGCCGTGGACCGGGCCGACCTCGGCGCTCACCCCCGGCGGGGTGGTGCGGACCGCGGACGAGGACGGCTGGATCCTGGTCCGTCCGGGGGCGGTGGCGCTGGACACCGCGGGCGGGGCGCTGATGGTGTGCGACTGGCGGGACGGGGACGTCTGGTGACGGTCCGTCGGAACGCAGGATGTTCGCCGTCGGCGGAATTTTAGGTCGTGTGCACGTCAGGGTGGGTGCGGTGCCGGATCGGCCGCCCCCGGCCGGTCCGAAGACCCGGAACCGGTCCAACCGGGGGTGTTCAGCGGCGTGTTGACCCCGTTAGGTTCACCGCGACCGAAGTGGACCCAGAGGAGGGTGTATGCGCAGGACGCTCGGATGGCTGCTGTCGCTCGTGGTGCTGATCGGCACCGTGGGCGCGGCCGGCTTCACGGCACAAGCGGCCACCGCCGCGGAGTCGGCCGCCGCGGTGGACATCAAGGACCGGATCCTCGGCATTCCCGGGATGAGTCTGATCGAGGAGAAGCCGTACCCCGGCTACCGCTTCTTCGTACTGACTTTCGAGCAGCCGGTCGACCACCGGCAGCCGTGGAGGGGCACCTTCCAGCAGCGCCTGACCCTGCTGCACAAGGACGTGTCGCGTCCGACGGTGTTCTTCACCTCCGGCTACAACGTCAACACCAGCCCCCGCCGCAGTGAGCCGACGACGATCGTCGACGGCAACCAGGTGTCGCTGGAGTACCGCTTCTTCACGCCCTCGCGGCCCGACCCGGCCCACTGGGACGACCTGACGATCTGGCAGGCCGCGGCCGACCAGCACCGCCTCTTCACGGCCCTGAAGCGGATCTACGCCAAGAACTGGCTCGCCACCGGCGGCAGCAAGGGTGGCATGACGGCGACGTACTACGAGCGCTTCTTCCCGCGCGACATGGACGGCGTCGTCGCCTACGTGGCACCCAACGACGTGGTGAACAAGGAGGACTCGGCCTACGACCGGTTCTTCGCCGCGGTCGGCACCAAGGAGTGCCGCGACCGCCTGAACGCCGTGCAGCGCGAGGCGCTCGTGCGCCGCGAGCCGCTGGAGGCGAAGTACGCGGCGGCCGCCGCCGGGAACGGCTGGACCTTCGGCACCGTCGGCAGCCTCGACAAGGCCTACGAAGCCGTCGTGCTCGACTACGTGTGGGCCTTCTGGCAGTACAGCCTGCTCGCCGACTGCGCGGCGATCCCCGCCGCCGCCACCGCGAGCGACCAGGAGATCTGGGACACGGTCGACGCGATCTCCGGGTTCTCCGCCTACACCGACCAGGGTGTGGAGGCCTTCACGCCGTACTACTACCAGGCGGGCACGCAGCTCGGCTCGCCGGACATCGAGCAGCCGCACCTGGCCGGCCTGAGCCGCTACGGCTACCAGCCGCCGCGCAACTTCGTGCCCCGCGACATCCCGATGACCTTCCAGCCCGCGGCCATGCGGGACGTGGACACCTGGGTGCGGAACAACGCGGACCGGATGCTCTTCGTCTACGGGCAGAACGACCCGTGGGGTGCCGAGCCGTTCCGCCTCGGCCACGGGGCGCACGACAGCTACGTGATGATCGCGCCGGGCGCCAACCACGGGGCGAGGGTCGCCGGACTCGTCGACGGCGAGCGGGTGCTGGCCACCGCGAGGATCCAGCAGTGGGCCGGGGTCGCCCCGGCCTCCGCGCCCTCCCTCACGGGTGGTGCGACGCCGACGGCACAGCCACTGGCCGCGCCGGACGCTGTGCTCGACCAGGTCGACCTGAGGCGCGAGCCGCAGCTGCGGCCGTAGCCACGGAGCCGGTGTCGCGGAGCCGGTGTCGCGGGGCCGGTGTCGCGGGGCCGGTGTCGCGGGGCCGGTGTCGCGGGGCCGGTGCCCGCGTCGCCGGTGCGCGGAGGGGGTCTCCCGGGTCCGTCGGCGACGACGGTCCGGGGGGCCCTCGAGCACGTCCCGGCCCGGCCCCTCAGGCCGAGGCGACCGGGGTGTCGGGCCGGTCGGAGGCGGCCGGCGCCGGGCGGGGCAGGCGGCCGAGGGCGGCCGCGGTGCGCCGGTCGGCGGTGGCGTCGAGGCGGGCGGCGGTGCCCCGCAGCAGGTGACGGGCCTCGCCGGCGGCGAGGGCGAGCAGGCCGGGCAGCAGGTCGGTGGAGCGGGCGGCGACCCAGCGGGTGCCCTGGGTGGCCATCCACCAGAGGTCGGCGGCCGCGCCGGGCGCGGTGGTGGTGACCGGGCCGACCGGCGGCCCGACCGGGTGGCCGGCGGCGGCGAGCAGGGCGTGGAACTCGGCGGCGATCAGCCGGTGGCCGGTTGCGCTGGGGTGCAGGCGGTCCACGCTGAGCAGGGCGCGCTCGCGGTGCCAGGGGAGGTCGGCGAGGTGCAGGTGGACCGCCCCGTGGCGAGTGGAGAGCTCGTGCACCACGGCGTTGACGGCGCGCATCCGGCGGGCCAGCGGCCGGGCGAGCAGCGCGGGCAGGCCGAGCAGCCGCCCCGGGTCGGGCAGGCACCCGGTCAGCACCACGGCCCCGGCGGCGGTGAGCGAGGAGAGCGCGGCGTCGAGGTGGCGGGCCGTCAGGTCGAGGTCGAAGGAGGCGCGCAGGGTGTCGTTGCCGCCGATCAGCACGGCGGCGACGGCCGGGCGCAGGGCGAGCGCGGCGGGCACCTGGCCGACCAGCAGGTCGCGGCTGAGCGCGCCGCTGGTGGCGAGGTTGCGGAACTCCACCGGCCCGGGGGAGAGCGTCGGGGCGAGCATGGTCGCCCAGCCGCGCCAACCCGAGGGGACCGGGTCGCCGATCCCCTCGGTGAGCGAGTCGCCGAGGGCCGCGAAGCGGACCGCCGTCATCGCTGCTCCCCGACGGCGGGGGCGGGAATGGCGGGGCGGGGCGCGGTGGGTCCGGGTGCGGGCGTGGTGGGCCCGGGTGCTGGCGCGGGTGCGGGTGCGGGCGTGGTGGTGCGGCGGGGCGGGGCGTCGTGCGCGGCGAGGAAGGCGGCGGTGGCCGCCGCCCAGCTGAACGTCTCGGCGCGGGCCCGGGCGGCGGTGCGCCGATCGGTCTCCGGCCGCTTCAGCAACTCCCGTACCGCGCGGGCGAATCCGGGCCCGTCGTCGGACGCGGCCAGGCCGCCGCCGCCGATCACCTGCGGCAGCGCGGAGGAGCGGCTGACCGCCACCGGCGTACCGCAGGCCAGGGTCTCCAGCGCGGCCAGGCCGAAGGTCTCCACCGGGCCGGGCGCGATCACCGCGTCCGCGGTGGCGAGCAGCGCGGCGACCTCGGAGCGGTCGGCGAGGTGGCCCAGGAACCGTACCGGGAGCCGTAGTTGCTGGGCCCGGTGCTCCAGGCGGCGGCGCAGCGGGCCGGTGCCGGCGACGGCGAGGACGGCCGGGATCCGGTAGCGGCGGCGCAGTTCGGCGAGGGCCTCCAGGGCGCGTTCGGGCTTCTTCTCGCCGGAGAGGCGGGAGCACATGACCAGGAGCACCTGGCCCGGTTCGGCGAGGCGGGCGCGCAGCTCCGGGTCGTACCGGTCGGGGTGCATCACGTCCAGGTCGACGCCGAGCGGGGCGTGCACCAGGTTGGTCGTGGCGATCCGGCGGAACTCCTCGGCGGCCCAGTCGGTGGTGCACAGCACGGTGTCGTACGCGGCGGCCGTGCGGGTGTTGAGGCGGTCGGCGATCCGGCGGGCGAGCAGCGGGGGCAGGCCGTTGGCGCCCAGGACGCCGGTCGCGGACTCGTGGGAGACCATCATCGCGCGGACGCCCCGCTCCCGGGCCCAGTGCCCGGTCCAGCGCAGGGTGGTGCGGTCGGAGACCTCCAGCCGGTCGGGCAGCAGGTCGGCGAGGACGCGGGAGACCCGGCGGCGGTCGGTGAGCACCCGGTAGCCGCCGCTCGCGGGGACGCGGCGGCCGGGCAGGGTGATCACCCGGCCCTGTTCGGTCCACTCGTCGCGGTGCTCGGGGCCGGGGACGATCAGGGTCGGCTGGTGGCCGGCGGCCAGGTAGCCGGCGCCGAGGTGGCGCAGGGCGGTGCGGAGGCCGCCCGAGACGGGGGTGACGAAGTTCGCCACCCGGACGATGCGCAGCGGTCTGCTCACGCCGGCTGCTCCTCGGCGAGCGAGGTGGGCGAGGGGAGGGCGGCGGCGGGGGCGGCAGCGGGGGCGGTGTCGGTGAGCGGCGCGGGGGCGGACGTGGCGGTCCGCGGGGCGGGGATCGCGGGGACGGCGGCGGTGGTGACGGTGGTGACGGGGGCGCCGGCCGCGGCGAGGACGTCGTGGTAGTGCTGGATCAGCTGGTCGCCGACGGCCTCCCAGGTGCGGTCGGTGACGTCGGCGCGGCCGGCGGCGCCGTACTCGGCGCGCAGCTCGGGGTCGGCGGCGAGGGTGGCGACGGCGTGGGCCACGGCGGCGGCGTCGCGGGGTGCGACCAGCAGGCCGGTGCGGTGGTGGCCGACCAGGTCGAGCGGGCCGCCGACGGCGGGGGCGACCACGGGCAGGCCGCTGGCCATCGCCTCCTGGATGGTCTGGCAGAAGGTCTCCAGCGGGCCGGTGTGCACGAAGACGTCCAGCGAGGCGTACAGCCGGGCGAGTTCCTCGCCGGTGCGGCGGCCGAGGAAGAGCGCGCCGGGCATCGCGGAGCGCAGGGCGGGGGCGCTCGGGCCGTCGCCGATCACCACGACCCGGACGCCGGGGAGGCGGGAGGCCTCGGCGAGCAGGTCGACGCGCTTCTCGGGGGCGAGCCGGCCGACGTAGCCGACCAGGACCTCGCCTCCGGGGGCGAGGCTGCGGCGCAGGGCCTCGTCGCGGCCGGAGGGGTGGAAGCGGGCGGAGTCGACGCCGCGGGCCCACAGCCGGACGTTGGGGACGCCGTGCGCGGTGAGGTCCTGGGCGGCGGGGGTGGACGGGGCGAGGGTGCGGGCGGCGGAGCGGTGCACCGAGCGGATCCGCTGCCAGGCGATGGCCGAGCCGACGCTGCTGCCGAACCGGTACGCCTGGGCGTAGCCCGCGAGGTCGGTCTGGTAGACCGCGACGGTGGGCAGGCCGAGCCGCTCGGTGATCCGTGCGGCCCGGGCGCCGAGGATGAACGGGCTGGCGAGGTGGACGACGTCCGGCCGGTGCTCGGTGATCGCGGCGGCCAGCGTCCGGCTGGGCAGGGCGATCCGCACCTGCGGGTAGCGGGGCATCGGTACGGACGGGATCCGCACCACGGGCAGCGGGGTCTGGTCGGGCCCGAAGGAGTGCGGCGGGCAGTGGGCGCCCCGGGCCGGGGCCGGGGTGATCACCAGTGGCTGGTGACCCCGGCGGACGAGGTGTTCGGCGGCCCGCAGCACGCTGTGGGCCACGCCGTTGACCTCGGGCGGGAAGGACTCGGTGACGATGGCGACTCGCATGCCAACGTTGTTGCCGCAGCGGGCGTGCGGCCAGCCAAGGGGACCTTTCGCGCAGGCGAACGTCTGCCAGCTATTTCGCACACGGGTTTGGGGAGGCTCGGCGATTCGCGCACGAGCGCTGCTCAGTCTGCGCGAAAGTGCTTGAAACTGTGCTTGATCGAGCACTTGACGGCAGGATCGCGCGCTGGTGCGATGTGTACCGCTCAAGCTGACTGCCCATCGGAATCCGCAGCCCTCCGAGGAGGAACCCCCGCATGCGATCCGTCCTGCCGCGACCCGGCAGCCCCGGTTTCCGCCACACCGCCACGAGTCTGGCCGTCCTGATGGTGGCGGCCGTCTTCGCCGTCCTCGGCCCGGTCCCGACCGCCGGCGCCACCACGGCCGGCAACGTCACCGGCGTCACCCGCACCGGCGACACCTTCACGGTCGCCACCACCGGCAAGCCCACCGCCCGGATCACCATGGCCCGGGCCGACATCTTCCGGATCTGGCTCTCGCCGGACGGCACCTTCACCAACGACCCGGCCGGCTCCGACCTGGCGACCAGGACCTCGTTCGGCACCGTCGGCGCCACCCTGACCGACGCCGGCACGTACTGGCGGATCGGCACCTCCGCGATCAGCCTGCGGATCAACAAGGCGCCGCTGACCTTCGCGCTCTACCGGGCCGACGACACCACCCTGGTCTGGGCCGAGTCCCAGCCCACCAGTTGGACCAACCAGCAGACCACCCAGTACCTGGCGCGCGGCACGGACGAGCAGTTCTACGGCACCGGCCTGCACCTCGGCGAGTGGGCGCTGCGCGACAAGACCGTGCCGGTCGCCGTCTCCAACCAGTGGACCGAGGGCACCAACGCCAGCCCGGCGCCGTTCTACATGTCCACCAACGGCTACGGCGTGATGCGCAACACCTGGGCCGCCGGCTCGTACAACTTCGGTGCCCCCACGGCGCTGACGCACAACGAGAGCCGTTTCGATGCCTGGTACTTCGCCGGGAACTCGCTCAAGGATGTGCTGAACGGCTACACCGACGTCAGCGGCAAGCCGTTCCTCGCCCCGGTCTGGGGCCTGGAGTTGGGCAACGCGGACTGCTTCAACGCCTCCAACCCCAGCTACAGCGGCGACCACAACCGGCTGCGCCACCAGACCACGCCGGACGTGGTCGGCTACGCCACCGACGCCCGGGCGGCGGACATGCCCTCCGGCTGGTTCCTGCCCAACGACGGCTACGGCTGCGGGTACACCGACCTGCCGAGCGCGGTGAGCGGGCTGAAGGCGAAGGGCTTCAACACCGGCCTGTGGACCTCGACCGGCCTGTCGAGCATCAACTGGGAGGTGGGGACCGCCGGTTCGCGCGCGGTGAAGACCGACGTGGCGTGGATCGGCGGCGGCTACAAGACCGCCTTCACCGGCGTCCAGCAGGCCGTCGACGGCATCGAGAACAACTCGGACGCGCGCCGCTTCGTCTGGACCGTGGACGGCTGGGCCGGCACCCAGCGCAACGCCGTCGTCTGGACCGGTGACACCCACGGGACCTGGGACGCGATGCGCTGGCACGTCCCGTCGATCGCCGGCGCGGGCCTGTCGGGCCTCAACTACGCCTCCGGCGACATCGACGGCATCTACGACGGCAGCCCGAAGACCTACGTCCGCGACCTGCAGTGGAAGGCCTTCACCCCGGCGTTCATGACGATGTCCGGGTGGGGCGCCACCAACCCGCAGGCCGGCTACAACGACAAGCAGCCGTGGCGGTTCGCCGACCCGTACCTGTCGATCAACCGCAAGTACCTGCAGCTGAAGATGCGGCTGATGCCGTACATGTACACCATGAGCAGGGTCGCCACCGACACCGGCGTGCCCGCCACCCGGGCGATGGTGCTGGAGTACCCCAACGACCCGGTGGCGCGCGGTAACCTGACGAGCGGTCAGTTCATGTCCGGCGACTCCTTCCTCGTCGCGCCGGTGGTCAGCGACACGGCGGTGAAGGACGGCATCTACCTGCCGGCCGGTAACTGGACCGACTACTGGACCGGCCGGGTCTACACCGGTCCGGGCTGGCTGAACGGGTACGCCGCGCCGCTCGACACCCTGCCGCTGTTCGTCAAGGCCGGCGCGATCGTGCCGATGTGGCCGCAGATGAACTACACCGGCGAGAAGCCGGTCTCCACGCTCACGTACGACGTGTACGCGCGCGGCAACTCCTCGTTCAGCCTGTACGAGGACGACGGCCTCACCCGGGCCTACCAGACCGGCTCGTCCGCCCGGCAGCAGGTGGACGTCACCGCGCCGGCCGCCGGCAGCGGCGACGTGGTGGTGACGGTCGGTGCCAGCACCGGCAGCTACACCGGCAAGCCGGCCGCGCGCGGCTACGAGTTCAGTGTGCACAGCGCCGCCGCGCCGAGCGCGGTGCGGGTCGGCGGCAGCACGCTGCCCGCGCTGAGCGGCAAGGCGGCGTACGACGCGGCAAGCACCGGCTGGTACTTCGACGCGGCCGACCGCGGCGGCGTGGTGTGGGTGAAGGCCGGCAGCCAGTCCGGCGCGTTCACGGTCACCCTGAACGGGGTCACCGTGCCGGCCGGCACCGCGATCCCGCAGGCGAGCGGCCCGATCGCGCAGAGCGCCTGGAAGCTGGTCTCCGCCGACAGCCAGGAGACCGTGGGCGAGAACGGCGCCGCCACCAACGCCTTCGACGGCAACAGCGGCACCATCTGGCACACCAAGTGGTACAACGGCGCCGCCGCGCTGCCGCACGAGATCCAGATCGACCTCGGCGCGCGCTACGACGTCGACAGCACGACCTACCTGCCCCGGCAGGACGGCGGCGTGAACGGCCGGATCGGCCAGTACGAGGTGTACGTCTCCGACTCCACCACGAGCTGGGGGACGCCGGTCGCCACCGGCACCTTCGCGGACACCGCCGCGGCGAAGAAGGTCACGTTCACCGCGAAGAGCGGGCGCTACCTGCGGCTGCGGGCGCTGACCGAGGCCGGCAACCGCGGGCCGTGGACCAGCGTCGCGGAGATCACCGCGACGGGCAAGCTCTCCCCGTAGGGCCACCGCGGGGACGGGGCGGGGTCCGGCTGCTCGGTGACACGGGCGGCCGGACCCCGGCGCCGTCGTGTGGGCGCGAACGCCCGCGGTGGCTAGGTTGGGGACATGGCAGCAGGCGAGGTGGCGGAGCGGGAGGGGCGCTGGCGGAACGCCGGCCTGGCCCTGCGGGCCGCGGCGCACGACCCCAAGCACCTCCCCGAGTACCTCGCGCTGCTCGCCGTCCGGGCGGAGGGGCCGCTGGCCAAGGCCGAGGTCAAGGACCGGGACGTCGCCGAGGTGATGAAGCGGGGCATCCGGGTCACCGTCGCCGAGGGCTCGCTGATCGGCGGGCCGTTCATCGTGCTGGTGCCGGTGGCGTTCTGCGCCTCGCTGCTGGCGCAGCTGCGGATGGTGCTGGAGCTGGCCGCGCTCTCCGGCGCCGACCCCGAGGACGAGGCGCGGGCGGCGGAGCTGCTGGTGCTGCAGGGCGTCTACCCCGACGAGGACGCGGCCAGGGCCGGCCTGGTCGGCATCACCCTGCCGAAGGAGGAGCCGGAGGACGCGGAGGGGGAGCAGCCGAAGGTGTCGATGGGGCTGATCCGGCGGATGGCCTACCTGCTGGGGCTGCTCGGCGCGGACGACCCCGGCAAGGGCCGGGTACGGCGGGCCTTCGGGTGGGTGGGCATCGGCATCCTGCTGCTGATCGGGTTCGTGCTGCCGATGGTGTGGATCCCCGCGATGGGGTACTTCACCCTGCAGGCCACCCAGTCGATGGGGCACCGGGCACAGGCGTACTACGGACACCCCGAGACCCGCGGGCAGGGGCAGGGGAAGGCGTACTGGCGGCCCGGCGCGGTGGCGCTGGTGGTGCGGACGCTGATTGCGGCGATCCTGCCGGCGATCGCCTTCCTGGCGGTGATCACGGCGGGGATCGACCTGGTCGGCAGCCGGTGGGGCACGGCGCTGGTGATCGCGGCGGCCGTCGGCATCGCGTGGGAGCTGCGGAGGGTCTTCCATCGCTGGTCGAAGACGCCGAAGAGGTCGAAGAAGGAGCCGAAGCCGGAGGCGGAGTCGACGAGGTAGCCGCGAGGGCGTGGCCGACCGGCCGCGGCGGCGGACCGTCCCGGCGACCCGGGCGGGGGCGTGGGGCGGGGTGCAGCCCGGAAGGTCGGGTCGTCCTTGAGGGCCTCCGGCCGCTCGCCGGGGCCGGCAGCGCGGGCACGAGGCTCCGGGTGGTCGATGGCGATCCGCCGAGGGGCCTCGGCGCGGGTCGGTGCGGTCGTTCCGGTCACCGCGTGGGGCTACCGCCGGGGTCGGACGCCAGGGCGCGCAGGCTGCCGGGGGCGAGGCCGAGGACCCGTTCGGCGGTGGTCAGGGCGAGGTCGCCGAGGGCCGGGTGCTCGAAGGGCTGGTCGTCGTTGGCGTAGGCGCCGAGGCCGTCGACCGCGACCAGGACGTGCAGGGCGGCCGCGAGCGGGTCGTCGGTGGTGAAGGCGCCGGTCCGGGCGCCGTCGGCGATCAGGGCGGTGAGGGCGTCCCGGGTGACGGTCTCCTGGGTGCGGACGGCGGCCCGCAGCCCCGGCTTGAACCGGCTCAGGTGCCGGGCGTTCAGCCACAGCCGGCTGAGGTCCTGGTAGGGGCCGTCGGTGAGCCGGGTGAGGAAGCGGGCCAGCAGCACGGCCGGGGGCAGCTCGGCCTCGGCGGGCGGCAGCAGCGCGTCGCGTTCCCCGGTCGCGGCGTGCACGAACGCGGCGACCACCAGGTCGTCCGCGGCCGGGAAGTAGTGGCCGATCAGCCCGGGGCGGACGCCCAGCTCGTCGGCGACCCGGCGGAGCGTGATGCGTTCCAGCCCCTCGGCCAGCGCGATCCGCGCCGAGGTCTGCACGATCTCGGCGGTGCGCTCGCCGGGCTGCTTGCGGGTCCGGGTCGGCCGGGGGCTTGACGTCATGCGGAACACGATATTGGATGTGCAACCAATAACGGATTGGGCGCTTGCCCAATAGTGCGCCGGACGTCGGCGCCGAGAGGTCTCCCATGACGACAACAAACCCCTCCGCCGTGGGCCACCCCGAAGGTTCCGGCACGGAGCACGCCGGGCACGTCGAGACCCGGGGCATCGACCTGGTCCCCGAGGAGGAACGCGGCGGCCGCCCCCGGCAGCTGTTCGCGGTGTGGGCGGCGCCGAACGTCAGCTACCTGAGCTTCGTGGTCGGCGGCTCGCTGATCCTGATGGGCCTGACCCTGGCGCAGGCCCTCGCCGTGATCCTGGTGGGCAACCTGCTGTGGATCTGCACCGGCGTCCTCGCGGTCAGCGGCCCGGCCGCGGGCACCAGCGGATCGGTGATCTCCCGGGCGATGTACGGCGTGCTCGGCAACAAGGCCGTCCTGGTGCTCACCGGCTGGCTGATCGCCGCGGCCTACCTCGCCCTCAACTGGTCCGCCGCCTCGGTCGCCGGCATCGGCCTCGCCGACCGCCTCGGGGCGCCCCACGGCACCGCCGTCTCCGCCGCGGTGATCTGCGCCGTCGCGGCCGGCACCCTGCTGATCGCGATCTTCGGGTACGGCCTCATCGTCCGCCTGTACTCGGCGCTGAGCGTGCTGCTCACCGTCGTCTTCACCGTGGTCACCGGCTACGTCCTGCACCATGCGGACTTCTCGTACGCCCCCGCCGAGCCGCTGCACGGCGGCGCGCTGGCCGCGGCCCTCGGCGCGGGCTTCGCGATCATCGCCTCCACGCCGCTCTCCTACAGCAACAGCCCCGACCTGGCCCGCTACCTGCCCCGCGACAGCAGCCCGGTCGCCGTCGCCGGCTGGACCGCGTTCGGCGCTTACCTGCCGAGCACCGTCTTCACCGCCGTCGGCGCGCTCGCCGCCACCCGGCTGGACATGAGCGACCCCGAGAGCGCGCTGGAGAGCATCCTGCCCGGCTGGTTCGTCCCGGTCTTCGTGATCGCCGTGGTCGTCAACACCATGACCAACAACGGCATGACCGCCTACAGCGCCGGCCTCGCCATCCAGTCGGTCGGCGTCCGCCTCGCCCGCATCCCCGCCGTCCTGATCATCGGCGTCCTCGGCACCGCGATGACGCTCTGGGCGATCCTCGTCTTCGACTTCCTGACCAGCGTCAACACCATGCTGCAGTTGGTCGTGGTGGTCACCGGCCCCGCCATGGCGGTCGCCGTCACCGACCTGCTGATGCGCCGCAACCGCTACCGCGGCGAGGACCTGCTCGCCGAGCAGCGCGGCGGCCCGTACTGGTACCACCGCGGCGTCCACCTGCCCGGCGTGCTGGCACTGCTCCTCGGCGGGGTCACCGCCCTGATGTGGGCGAACACCAGCTTCTGGACCGGCCCGGCGGCCGACGCCCTCGGCGGGGTCGACCTCGCCATCCCGGCCGGCATGGCCGTCGCCGCCGCCGTCTACGGGGCCACCGCCCGCGCCCTGCGCACCATTCCGCGCGCCTAGCCCTTCACCACTGCACACCGCACCACCGCGAAGGAACACCTGTGCACGCCGACACCCTCGTGCTCGCCCGCAGCGTCCGGAACCCCGACGGGACACCGACCGGTCCGGCGGCGGCCGCCAACGCCGTCGCGATCACCGGCGGCCGGATCACCGCCGTCGGGGACGCCGCCGACCTCGCCGCCCTGCGCGGCCCCGACACCGCCGTCCACACCTTCCCCGGCGCGACGGTCCTGCCGGGCCTCGTCGACGTCCACACCCACCCCGTGTGGGGCTCCATCTCCACCGGCAGCGGCGTCGACCTCGCCGCCGCCACCACCCTCGACCGGGTGCTCGACACCCTCGCCGCGGCGGTCGAGCGGGCCGGGGCCGACGAGTGGACCACCGGGTACGACCTCGACGTGAACGCCTTCGACGGCGAGCCGACCGGCGCGGCACTCGGCCGGCGCTTCCCCGGACGCCCGATCGCGCTGATGACCAAGGACGCCCACGCCCTGGTGGTCAGCCCGCGGGCGGTCGAGCTCGCCGGACTGACCGGCCGGGAGACCTTCACCGACGCCTCCAGCGTCGAAGTCGGCCCGGACGGCCGGCCCACCGGGTACGTGGTCGAACTCCAGGCGATGGACCTGGTGTTCGCCCACTACCCCGAGATCCCCGTGGAGACCGCGGCCGGCTACGTCCGCGAGCAGCTCCACCGGATGGCCCGCAGCGGCCTCACCGGCGTGCACGCCCTCGACTTCGCCGACCCGTCCGAGGACGTCTACCGGCACATCGAGCGGCACGGCGAACTCCCGCTGCGGGTCCGCTGCTCCCCGCTGGTACCGGCCGACTCGCCGCCCGAGGAGTGGCGGCGGATCGCCGGCCAGCAGGGCCTGGGCGGGCGGCGCTGGCACGTCGAGGGCGTGAAGTTCATGCTCGACGGGACGGCCGACAACGGCACCGCCTGGTTCGACCACCCCGACATCCACGGCGAGAACCGCGAACCGCTCTGGCGGGACCTCGACGCCTACCGGGCCGCGATGCGCTACTTCACCGGACTCGGCATCCCCACCGCCACCCACGCGATCGGCGACCGGGCCGTCCGGCACGCCCTCGACGTGATCGCCGAGGTCGGCCCCGTCGAGCGGGCGCCGCACCGCATCGAGCACCTGGAGTCCGTCCCCGACGACCTGCTGCCCCGGTTCGCGCAGCTCGGCGTCGTCGCCAGCCTGCAGCCCGCGCACGGCACCCGGCAGACCCGCGCCGACGGCACCGACAACTGGTCGCGGCGGATCGGCCCCGAGCGCGTCGCCCACGGCTGGCGCACCCGCGACCTGCTCGACCACCACGCCGTCGTCGCCCTCGGCTCCGACTGGCCGATCGGCCCCGGCGACCCGCGGACCGGCCTCGCCGACTGCCAGCTGCGCCGCCCCGTCGAGGAACCCCGCACCGCGCCCGTCCAGCCGGGCCAGGCGATCACCGCGGACGAGGCGTACACGGGCATGACCGCGGCCGCCGCCCACGCCGCCGGCACGGCCCACGAACTCGGGCGCGTCGCCGTCGGCCACCTCGCCGACCTGACCGTCTTCCAGGCCGACCCGCTCGGCCTCGCCCCCGAAGCACAGCCCGCCAACGCCGTCCTCGCCACCGTCGTCGGCGGCGCGGTGCAGCTCCACCCGACCAGCAAGTGAGGACCGCCGTGACCGCCGTGACCCTGATCCCCCGCCCCGAGCAGCGACGCCACCTCGTCGTGGACGACGCCGACCCGTACCGCCGCGGACGCGCGCGCGGCGAGCAGCTGCGCACCGCGCTGCCCGCCGCCATCGAGGTCTACGACCGGCTCTTCGCCCTCGGCGGCCTCACCGCCGGCCAGGTCCGGGACGACGCCGAGCGGGCCCTGGACGCGGTCGGCGCCCACCGGGCCGGGGCCCGCGCCGAGATCGAGGGCATCGCCGACGGCGCCGGCGTCGAACACTGGCGGGTCGCCGCGCTCAACGCGCGGACCGAGATCCTCGCCCGCAGCGCCGCCGTCCCGCCCGGCGAGTGCACCACGGTCGTACGCCGCGGCGCCGGACCGGCGGCCGGTCCGCTCGGCGTCCAGACCTGGGACTGGCACGTCGAACTCGCCGCGATGTGGCACACCGTCACCGTCCGCGGCGGCCGGCACGGCTTCGTCGGCCTCACCGAGGACGGCATCCTCGGCAAGATCGGCATCAACAGCGCCGGACTCGCCCTGCACTTCAACATCCTCGGCCACGAACGCGACGGCATCGGCGGGGTGCCGGTGCACGTGCTCGCCGCGATCGTCCTGGAGGAGGCGGGCAGCGTCGCCGAGGCCGTCGAACTCGTGCGGGGCGCGCCGCTCGGCTCGTCCGGGTCGTTCGCGCTCTTCGACGAGCGGGACGCGGCGCTGCTCGACCTCAGCCCGGTCGGGGTGTTCCCGGTCCGGCCCGAGGACGGGACGGGGACGCTGCTGCGCACCAACCACTTCCTCACCCCGCGACCGGCGCAGGGCGAGAAGATCTGGCTCTACCAGCCGGACTCCGGCGAGCGCCGCGACTTCGTCCGAGCCCGCCTCGCCCGCACGGCGGCCCCCGCCGGCCTCGACGACCTGGCCGCCCTCCTCGTCACCGGGCCCGGCGAACCGCCGGTCACCTGCCTGCCCGACCCGGCCCAGTCGCTCGGCCGCCGCTGGGCCAGCCTCGCCACCGTCGGCCTCGACCCGGCCACCCGCACCGCCCACATCCTCGACGGCACCCCCGCCGACCTGGGCACCCGGGAGTGGCGCGTGCTCAAGGCGTAGGCGGCCCCTTGCGGATCGCGCCGGGCGGGCGGTGCCGGAGCAGGTACGCCCCTGGCCTCCGGCCGGGAGGTGCCCCACCGTCCGGGGAGCCGCCCGCTGATCCCCGTGAGCGGCCGGAGACGGCCTAGGTCCGGGAGCCGGGGTTCGCGCCGGGCGGGGTCTCGGTGAGGTGGCGGAGGCCGGTCAGGGTGAGGTCGAGGGCGGCGAGGAACTGCTGCTTGTCGTCGTGGCCGTCGAAGGCGTCGACGATGTCGTGGAGGAAGGGGTACTCCGTGGCGTCGAGCGAGCGCCAGGTGTCGGCGAAGCGGCCGAGGAACTCGTCACGCTCGACCATGCCGTCGAGCACGGCCTCGGGAGGCTCCCCCTGGCCGAGGCCGACGGCGCTGCTGACGAGGACGCCGGCGATGGCCGTCACGGCGTGGAAGCGCTGCAGCGGGGTGAGCGGGAGCCGGAGGAGCTGCTGCCCGAGCACCTCGTAGATCCGCAGGGAGTTGCCCGGGGTGTCGATGTTGTGCATGAAGCGCGAGCCGAGCCAGGGGCGGTCCACGACCGCGTCGAAGAGGGTGACGGCCATGGTGCGCAGGTTGTCGATCGGGTCGCCGTCGCCGGTCCGCCGCTCGATCTCGGTCAGCACCCCGCCGAGCACGTGGTCGACGGCGCGGTCGAGCAGGTCGTCCCGGCCGGAGACGTACCAGTAGATGCTGCCGACGCCGGTGCCGAGCCGGCTCGCGAGGGCCCGGAGGGTGAGGGCCGGTTCGCCCGACTCGTCCAGCAGGGCCACGGCGGCGGTGAGGACGGTCTCCATGGAGTGCGAGGCACGCCGGCGTTCCCGGGACGGACGGTCGGCGGGTCGCGATCGCGGACGTGTCATGGCCTACATCCAATCACATTTGCAGAATTATCGAACCTGGTTCTAGTGTAGAACGCAGTTCGATAATCCGCTGTGCTCCCGTCCCGAGAGGAGGCCGCCATGACCGGCACCGTCACCGCTACTGCCGCCGCACCTGCGGCACCGCGCACCTACCCGTCGCTCCGCGCGGCATGGATCCCGCTGGCCGCGCTCTGCCTGGCCTTCTTCGTGGAGATGGTCGACAACACGCTGCTGTCGATCGCGCTCCCCACCATCGGCCGGGACCTCGGCAGCGGCACCACCGCGCTGCAGTGGGTCACTGGCGCGTACTCGCTGACCTTCGGCGGCCTGCTGCTGACCGCCGGATCGATCGCCGACCGGTTCGGCCGCCGGCGCGTGCTGCTGATCGGCCTCGCCGTGTTCGGCCTGCTGAGCCTGTGCGTCGTCGCGGTCACCGGCGCCGGGCAGCTGATCGCCCTGCGGGCCGGTCTCGGCATCGCCGCCGCGGCGATGGCGCCCATCACCAACTCGCTGGTCTTCCGCCTCTTCGACGACCAGGCGCTGCGGATGCGGGCGATGACCGTGATGATCGTCGTCGGCATGTCCGGCTTCGTCCTCGGCCCGCTGCTGGGCGGCACCGCCCTGGCCCACGTGAGCTGGCAGTGGCTGCTGCTGGTCAACGCCCCGGTCGCGCTGATCGCGGCGATCGGCGTGCGCCTCGGCGTGTCGGCCGACCGGCCCGAGGACCTCACCCGCGACCGGCTCGACCTGCCGGGCGCCGTGCTGAGCGTCGCCGCCATCGGCCTCGCCTGCTACTCGCTCACCAGCGGGATCGACCACGGCTGGCTCTCCGTCCCCACGGTCTCCTCGGTGCTCGGCGCCGTCGCCGCGGGCATCGCGTTCGTGTGGCACGAGCGGCGCACCCCCTCGCCCATGCTGGACCTGAGGTTCTTCTCCGACGGCACGGTCCGCGGCGCCGCGATCGCACAGATCGGCACGGCCATCGCGATGGCCGCCGTGATGTTCGGCCTGATCCTGCACTTCCAGTACGCCTACGGCTGGAGCCCGGTCCGGGCGGGCCTGGCGAACCTCCCGATCATCGTCACCATGCTCGCCGCGACGCCGCTCTCCGAGGGGCTCGCGAAGCGCTTCGGCCACCGGGTCGCCTGCCTGGTCGGCGCGGCCTGCCTGTCCGGCGCGCTGGCCGGCCTCGCCTGGGGCGTCTCGCACGGGTACCTCGCGATCGCGCTCTGCATGGTCGTGATGACCATCGGGCTGCGCACCGTGATGACGATCTGCGCGATCGCCCTGGTGGAGGCGATGCCGAGCAACCGCACCTCGATCGGCACCGCCCTCAACGACACCGCGCAGGAGGTCGGCAGCAGCGTCGGCACGGCCGTGGTCGGCACCCTGATCGCCGCCCTGGTCACCACCCAGTTGCCCGCCGGTACCTGGGACGGCGGCCTGGTGACCTCGTTCTTCCACGGGGAGCGGATCACCTACGCCGTGCTCGCGGTGATCGTCGGACTGGTCACGGCCGGCGGCGCGCTCACCCTGACCGACTCCCGCAGCACCGAGGAGCACCCGGACGCCGCGGAGGAGCACGCGGAACACTCGGAGCCGGCGGGGCACTCGGCCTAGCGGCGGGTGAAGGTGTCCTGGCCGACCATGGTGGACTCCCAGCTGTCGGGGGCGTCCGCGGAGCGGGTGAGCAGCCAGCCGGCGCTGATCCGCTCCTGCTCGTCGGCCCGGTACTCGCCGCTCCAGGAGGTGACGGAGCCCGCGTCGGCGTCGTCGTTGCGCCAGGCGACGGTCCAGCCGATCGCGGTGCCCCGGCCGGCCTCGCGCAGCGGGTCGAACCGGCCGACCAGCGGGTACGTGCCGCTGGCCCGGCCCAGGGCCGAGGTGTAGGTCCCGGTGACGGCTCCGGACGGGTCGGTCTCCAGGTGCATGTGCGAGCCCTGCTCGCTGTACCAGTCGCCGGCGATGCCCACGGGGGTCCTCCTGGGTTCGGTGTGGGGTCGGTGTCGTTCCGGGAACCACTGTGCCGGTTCGGGGCGCCCGCGTGGGGGCGGCGCGCGGTCGGGGACAATGGACCGTCGACCATGAAGGGGAGTGCGCGTACCGTGTCCGAGAACCGCGAGGCCAGGCGGCTCGATCTGTTGTCCGACTGCGGAAACTGCTTCGGGCTGTGCTGCGTGGCGCTGCCGTTCGCACGCTCGGCGGACTTCGCGGTGAACAAGGACGCCGGCAAGCCCTGCGGCAACCTCGGCCAGGACTTCCGCTGCGGCATCCACCCGCAGCTGCGGCAGAAGGGCTTCACCGGCTGCACGGTCTTCGACTGCTTCGGCGCCGGCCAGAAGGTCTCCCAGGTGACCTTCGGCGGCACCTCGTGGCGGGAGGCGCCGCAGAGCGCCCCGCAGATGTTCGAGGTGTTCCCGGTGGTCCGGCAGCTGCACGAGCTGCTCTGGTACCTGGACGAGGCGCTCGGGCTGGACGCCGCGCGCAAGCTCCACGGCGAGCTGCGTCGCGCCCAGGACGAGGTGGACGGGCTGGCCGGCGGCACCGCCGAGGAGCTCGCCCGGGTGGACGTCGGCGCCGTCCGGATGCGGGTCAGCGAGCTGCTGCTGAAGGCCGGCGAGCTGGCCCGGGCCGCCGTGCCCGGCAAGAAGCGCAACCACCGCGGCGCCGACCTGATCGGCGCCCGGCTGCGCGGGGCCGACCTGCGCGGGGCGAACCTGCGCGGCGCGTACCTGATCGCGGCCGACCTCACCGGCGCCGACCTGCGGCTGGCCGACGTGGTCGGCGCGGACTTCCGCGACGCCGACCTGCGCGGTGCCGACCTGACCGGCGCGCTCTTCCTCACCCAGGCGCAGCTCAACGCCGCGCGCGGCGACGCCGCCACCCGCCTCCCGGACCACCTGGCGCGTCCCGCGCACTGGTAGCCCACGGGGGGGTGAAGGGGGCGCGCGGGGACCTTTCGCGCGCCACCCGGCGCACGGGGGCGCTAATTCGCGGCGATCAAGTCCGGTGGGGCGTATGGTCATGAACTTCCCGATCGGGACAGGAGGTTCACCTGCGATGGGACTGTTCAAGGACACACCGCCCAGCGAGCACCCCGACTACACCCAGCTGCGGTTCATGGCGGCCGGCTCGCCGTCCTGGTGGAAGCAGAACCGGCACAAGGTGCTGGCCGTCGGCGGGCTGCTGGTCGGCTTCTGGCTGGCCGGCCACCATGACGCGGCGCCGGACACCGGCGTCCCGGCCGCGACCTGCAACACCGTTCGCTAGCAAGCAAGTTGCGCAGGAACGCGCTGCGCGGTGCGCTGCGCGTTCTTCTCTGCCCCGGGCGCGGCGGTGGCGGGCACGATCGGATCACTCAATCAGCCCGCCACCGAGCGCTGGGGGATCACCGATGCGATCGAGCCCGGCCGGGTCGAGGCGCTGGTGGAGCGGTGGCGCGAGTACGGGCTGCTGTTCGAGGAGGCCGGCAGCTACCTGCAGGTCGCGGTCGAGGCCTGGCGCGACCACGACCCGGTGGTACGGGCGTTGCCCGGCATGGCCCTGGGGGTGGTCGAACTCGCGGGCCCGGTCGGGGAGTCGGTCGGCGCACTGCGCGCCGCCGGAGCCCGGTACGTCCGGCTGCCGGAACCCGTCCGGCTCTGCGCGGACGCCGACCCGCTCTCGGCCCGCGCCCTGCTGCTGCTCCGCGAACTCACCGCGCAGGGCCTGGCCGTCGACTGGACGGCGACCTGCTCGGACGGCTGCGCCGCCGACCGCACCCTGGCCCACCTGCTGCCGCCGCTGCGGATCGAGGGCCGGCCGCTGGAGACCGCCCGGACCTGGCAGGAGACCTGGACGGCCGCGTCCTGCGTGTTCCGGCGCGGACCCGGCTTCGTCGAGGTCCGCGACCGGCGGTTCGGCCCGCTCGACCTCTACACCATCGGCGAGCCCGGCCACCTCGCGGCGATCGGCGCCCTGCTGGAGGGGGCGCCGGTCGGCTCCGTACCCGACGCGCTGTACGCCGAACTCGCGGAGGCGCGGCTGGTCGCCCGGCACGGCGCGACGCTGTGGTGGCTGCCGCTGCCGCTGCCGCTGCCGCTGCCGGTCCGGCGCTGGCCGTTCGGCTCCGAGGAGCTCTGAGCCGGCGCCGGACCGGGACGTCACGCGGCGGTGCGGAGGGAAGCCAGGGTCTCCTCCAGCGCCGCCTCGGCATTGCCGCGCGGACGGTTGAACGGCAGCCGGGAGAGCGCCGCGCCCATCGCACACGTGTTGCTGACCGCGGAGAACACCAGACCCGCACCGACCGCCGCGCCCAGCCAGCGCAGACCCGGCACGGCCAGGTCGCCGAGGACCGCGAGCACCACCAGCGCACCGGCCGCGAAGCGCACCTGCCGGTCCATCGCCCACACGGCGCGGGCACCCGGCGTACGGGTCAGGGCCTTGCCCGCCGACGCCCAGGCGGAGGTGCCACCGTCCACCGAGCGGGCCTCGATGCCGGCCGACGCGAGCTGCGCGCAGGCGGTGGCGGAGCGGGCGCCCGAGGCGCAGACCACGGCGATCGGCCGTCGCTCGGCGGCCTCGCGCAGCGTCGGGAGCGCACGCTCCAGGCGGTCCAGCGGGATGTTCAGGGCGCCGGGGATGTGACCGGCCGCGTACTCGGCCGGGGTGCGGACGTCGATCACGGTGACGTCGACCAGCTGGGTGACGGTCAGGAGGGAGGTCATGGGGGGCCTTTCGGAGAGCGACCGGGGGATCGGGGGCGGGGAGAAGGACTGGGGGAGGGGTCAGAGGACGGCGTCGGCGAGCATCAGGGCGGCGACGGCCAGCAGCGCGGACGCGAACACCCGCTGCAGGGTGCGGCCGGAGACCTTGGCGGCCAGCCGCTTGCCGTCCCACGCGCCGAGTACGGCGGCCGCCGCGAACGGGCCGACCACCGCCCACGGCACGTCGCCGGCCGCGCCGAGCCGCGGGACGAGCGCGGCGAGGGAGTTGGCGGTGATCACCAACAGGCTGGTGCCGGTGGCCTCCGCCATGGAGAGCGCCAGGCCGGAGACCAGCGCCGGCACGGCCAGGAAGCCGCCGCCGACACCGAGCAGCCCGGTGGTCAGGCCGAGCCCGGCGCCGGTCAGCGCGGTCCGCCCCCTGCCGGGACCGGCAGGCGCGCCGGTACGCGCGGAGGCGGGGTGGGGCTCGGGAACGTCGGCCGTTGCCGGCGCTGCGCGGTCCGGCCGGGCGGTGACCGGAGCGCTGTCCGACGGGACGGTGCGGCCGGTGTGGCCCGAGGCTCCCGCTGCGCGGGTGCCGGCCGACGCCGATGCCTGGGCGGTGCCGGTGTCGGTGCCGGTGCCGGTGCCGGTGGCAGGCCCGGCGAGCGGGGTGAGACCCGGTGCCGCCGCGCGCGTGGCGGCACCGGACGGTACGGGCTGGAGCTGCCGGGGTGCGGCCGCCGGTGTGCCGGGGGCCGCAGCGGGAGGCTCGGGGGCCGCCGGCTTGCGGGTCGCGGCGAGCATGCGCCCGGCGGCGAGGGCCGCGAGGGCGGCGAAGGCGGCGGTGAGCAGGGCGGCGGGGGCGTGGCCGGAGAGGGTGCCGCCGAGGGCGGCGGCGGGGAGTCCGGCGGCGGTGAAGAGGGCGCCGGTGCGCCAGCGGACGCGGCCGGCGCGGGCGTGGGCGAGGAGGCCGGACAGCGCGGTGGCGGCGACGATCAGCAGGCTCGCGGTGGCGGCGGTGGCCGGTCCGACACCGAGCAGGTAGATCAGGGCCGGGACGGCCAGCATGCTGCCGCCGCCGCCCAGTCCGCCGAGGGCGAGGCCGACCACCGCGCCGGCGGCGAGCGCCAGCAGGACGGCGGTCATATCGCGGGCCCGCAGGGACAGCCGGTGCCGGAGTGCGTGGGCAGTCCGGCCTGCCGCCAGGCGCGCATGCCGCCGGTGACGTCGAGCACGTCGACGCCGCGCGCGGCGAGGAGCCCGGCGGCGACCAGGGACCGGTTGCCGGAGCGGCAGATCGCCAGCACGGTTCGCCGCTGCGGGAGCCGGGTGCGGGCGGTGAGCTGCCCGAGGGGCAGCAGCAGGGCGCCGGGGGCGTGCTCGCCGGCGTACTCCTCGGGTTCGCGGACGTCGAGCAGTACGGCGTGCCCGCCCTGGGCGAGCCGGTGGGCCTCGGCGGGGGTGATCCCGCCGGGGCCGGTCGGGGGACCGGACCGGGACATGGGGGCTCCAGGTGGTTCGGGGTGTTTCGGGGTGGTTCGTCGGGTG
The DNA here is from genome assembly GCF_043200835.1 of Kitasatospora sp. NPDC048365. Taxonomy (NCBI): domain Bacteria; kingdom Bacillati; phylum Actinomycetota; class Actinomycetes; order Kitasatosporales; family Streptomycetaceae; genus Kitasatospora; species Kitasatospora sp. NPDC048365. The sequence continues at coordinate 37,720 of NZ_JBICYJ010000024.1, read as the reverse complement.
GCGCTCCCCCGTGGTCCGGTGTCCCGGCGGAGGCTCGGGAAGATACCGGTGGGGGTATATCGTTGGGCCGAGCATATACCCCCACCGGTATCGGACCACGAGGCCGGACGCATCACACCGAGACGAGGACGCCGTGTACTTCGCCCAGCACTACCTGGACTGCCTCTCCCAGGCCTCCTACCTGATCGCCGACGAGACCACCGGACGCGCCGTCGTCGTCGACCCGCGCCGCGACGTCGACGAGTACCTGGCCGACGCCGAGGCGCGCGGCTTCACCGTCGAAGGCGTGATCAACACCCACTTCCACGCCGACTTCCTGGCCGGCCACCTCGAACTCGCCGCCCGCACCGGCGCCTGGATCGGCTACGGGCGGCGCGCCGAGACCGAGTACCCGATCCGCCGGCTCGCCGACGGCGAGCGGATCAGCCTCGGCGAGGTGACCCTGGAGATCCTCGACACGCCCGGCCACACCCCCGAGTCGATCAGCATCCTGGTCCGCGAGCGGGCCGCCGACCCCGTCCCGTACGGGGTGCTCACCGGCGACGCGCTGTTCGTCGGCGACGTCGGCCGCCCCGACCTGCTGGCCTCGGTCGGCGTCACGGCAGACGAACTCGGCCGGATGCTGTACGACAGCGTGCAGCGGCGGCTGATGGCCCTGCCGGACGCGGTCCGGGTCTTCCCCGCGCACGGCGCCGGCTCCGCCTGCGGCAAGAACCTCTCCGCCGAACTGTCCTCGACCATCGGCGAGCAGCGGCGCACCAACTACGCCTGCGCGCCGATGGACGAGGACGCGTTCGTGGCCATCGTCACCGCCGGCCAGCCCGCCGCGCCCGGCTACTTCGGCTACGACGCGGACCTGAACCGGCGCGAGCGCTCACTGTTCGACGCCGGCGCCGCCCGGGCGGGCGCGCTGGCGGCGGACGAGTTCCTGGCCGCGCGGGACGGCGGCGCGGTACTCGTCGACGCCCGCGACCCGCAGGCATTCGCCGCCGGCCACCTGCGCGGCGCACTGAACGTCCCCGCCGACGGCCGGTTCGCCGAGCAGGCGGGCACCGTGCTGGACCCGGCCGCGACCCTGCTGGTGCTGGCCCCTGAGGGCCGCGAGCCGGAGACCGTCACCCGGCTGGCCCGGATCGGCTTCGACCGGGTCGCCGGGTACGCCGCCGACGCCGAGGCGGTGCTGCGGGCGGCCGGCGGCGAGGTGGGACCTGCGCCGCGCGTCACCGTCGCCGAACTGCGCAGCGGCCTCGACCGCACGGAGGACCGTCCGGTCGTGGTCGACGTCCGCGGCGAGGGGGAGCGGGCGCTCGGCCGGATCGAGGGCTCGCTGCACCTGCCGCTCGCCGAACTCCCGCGCCGACTGGCCGAGATCCCGGCCGACCGGCCGGTGGTCGTGCACTGCGCCGGCGGGCACCGTTCCTCGATCGCGGCGAGCCTGCTGCGCCACCACGGGCGCGCCGACGTGGCCGACCTGCTGGGCGGCTACGGGGCGTGGGAGGCGGCGGCCGACCGCTGAGGGAATCGTCCGGGGCGGCCGTCGGTTGATACCGGGAGGGGTATGCCCCGGGTCAGGTGAGGAGAGAAGCGATGCAGGTGGACGAGGCAACGGTCGGCCCGGTGCTCAACCGGCTGCGGCGGGCCCAGGGCCAGCTGGCCGGCGTGATCGCCATGATCGAGGCCGGCCGGGACTGCAAGGACGTGGTCACCCAGCTCGCCGCGGTCTCCCGCGCCCTCGACCGGGCCGGCTTCAAGATCGTCGCGAGCGGCATGCGCCAGTGCCTCGCCGAGGCCGAGCAGGGCGGCGCCCCGATGAGCGAGGCCGAGCTCGAGAAGCTCTTCCTGGCCCTCGCCTGAGGCCCCCTGCCCGGCTCCTGCGCCACGCACCTACCGGGACCGCGATCACGCGCGACTGGCCGGACGGCGCTCCCCCGGCTCGTTGTCCCGGGCGCGCCACGAGTCCGGCGGCTCGGCGGTGCCACCACGCTCCAGCAGCCAGGCCGCCACCTCCGCCGTCCCGCGAGCGGTGTCCGTCGGGGAGGAGAAGGACGCGGCCCGCTCCTCGATGGTGTGCATGCCGCAGTCCACCACGTGGTCGCAGCGGACCGAGATGCTCGCCACGAGGTACCAGCCCCGGCCGATGCCGGCTTTCAGCGCTTCAGGGCGCGGTAGTGGCGGGCGAGTTGGGTGAGGCGGGCGGGGTCGGCGGTGGAGTTGAGCTCGCGGACCAGGTCGTCGGGGCAGAGCTGGTAGTGCTCGCCCCAGTAGCGGCGGGCCTTGTTGTCCCAGATGCGGTAGCCGCCGGGCACGCCGCGGGCGACGTAGCGGCGGCGGCTCATCGGCGGGCCGCGCGCGTCGGAAACACATGACGGTCAGTATGGCCGGGCGGGCCCGGGTTGCCCAGCGGATTCGAGGCGGCGGCGCTCAGGCCAGGGTGAGGAAGAGCTTCTCGAGTTCCGCCTCGGTCATGGGCGGGGTGTCGGCGTCGGCGTTGGCCAGGCACTGGCGCATGCCGCTGGCCAGGATCTTGAATCCGGCGCGGTCCAATGCCCGGGAGACGGCGGCGAGTTGGGTGACGACGTCCTTGCAGTCGCGGCCCGCCTCGATCATCGCGATCACCCCGGCCAGCTGGCCCTGGGCGCGGCGCAGCCGGTTGAGCACCGCGCCGACCGCCTCCTCGTCGACCTGCATGGCCTCGTTCCTCCTCGCGTCACGCTCCGGATTCAGATCATACGTGAGGGGGTATTCGCCGCGGTCGGTCGCGGGGCCGCGCCGTCCGGGCCGGGGCGGCGCGGTGCGGGGATCGGGGGGTGGGACTCGGCGCAGGTCCGGCCGGCCGGTCCGGTCGGGAAGCGCTGGGCGTCCACGGCGGCCTGGGCGGCTGCCGCGAGCGAGCGGCGGTCCGGGTGGGTGCCGCCCGGGATCGGCGGGCACAGTTCCAGTTCGGCCTCCAGTCCGCGTACCGCGGCGACCCGCCAGAGCGAGGGGAGGAGTCCGTCCTCGCCGACGAAGGCGGGTGCGGTGGTCTCGCGGCCGTCGGCGAGCCGGTAGGTGATGACCATCGGCTGCACCGCGGCGCCGGACCGGACGGCCGCCTCGAACAGTGCGGGGCGGAACCGTCCGCCGTACCGGCCGCACCAGGTGGAGCCCTCGGGGAAGACCACCACGCGTTCGCCCGCGGTCAGCGCGGCCGCGACCTCGGCGACCGTGCGGGGCAGGGCCCGCAGCCGGTCGCGGTCGATGTAGACGGTGCCGCCCCAGGTGGTGACCGGTCCGAGCAGCGGCCAGCGGCCGACCTCGGTCTTGGCGAGCATCCGGCCGGGCCGCACCGCGGCGACGAGCAGGATGTCCAGCCAGGAGATGTGGTTGGCGACCATCAACGCGGCCCCGGACGCCGGGGGCACCCGGCCCGCCCGGACCCGGATGCCGAGTGCGCCGAGCAGCAGCCGGGCCCAGCTCCGCACCAGCCGTTCCACGGGCAGCGGCGGCAGCGGGCGGCGCCAGACGCGGACCACCGGCGCCGCCGCGATGCCCAGCAGCAGGACGGCGAGCAGCGCGGCGAGGCGCAGCACCCGCCGGGGCGCCGCGACGGTCGGCCCGGCGACCGCCCCGGCGACGCACCCGCCGGGCGTGCACGGGGCGGTCGGCAGCCAGGCGCTCATGGTGCCGGCGTCCCTGCGGCGGTGTCGCCGATGGTGCCGACGGTCGCGGCGGCGGACAGGAAGTGCCGCAGGTAGCGCGGATCGGTGCGCTCCAGGGAGAGCAGCACGTACAGGTCGGCGACGTCGAAGTCCGGGTCGTGGGCGGGCTCGCCGCACACCCAGGCGCCGAGCCGCAGGTAGCCGCGGAGCAGGGCGGGCATCGGGGTGCGCCCGGCGCGGGCGATGCCGGTCGGGTCCCACGGGCGGTGCGGGGTGACCCGGTACTCCTCGGGCGCCAGGTACTTGGCGGAGACCGCGTCCCACACCCCGGCGGCGGTGGCGCCGCCGTCCGCGAGCGGGACGGAGCAGCAGCCGGCGATCCAGGTGTTGCCGGTGTCGGTCAGGTAGCGGGCGATGCCGCCCCACATCAGGTTGATCACCGCGCCGTTGCCGCGGTGTTCGAGCTGGATGCAGGAACGGCCGACCTCGACCAGTCCGCTGCGCAGGCCCGCGAGGCGGGTGAGGTCGAACTCGGTGTCGGAGTAGAGGCGGCCGGCGCGGACGGCCTGCTCCGGGCGCAGCAGCCGGTAGGTGCCGACGACCTCCTCGGTCTCCCGGTCGCGGACCAGCAGGTGGTCGCAGAACGCGTCGAACGCGTCGACGTCCAGGCCGGGGGCGGGGGTGTCCAGGACCGCGCCCATCTCCTCGGCGAACACCTGGTGGCGCAGCCGCTGGGCCGCGCGCACGTCGTCCTCGTCGCGGGCCAGCGAGACGGTGTACCCGGTGATCGGCCGGTCGGCGGCCGAGCGGTCGGCGGTGCGCGCCGGGCGGGTGGCGGGCTGCGCGGGGATCCGCGCTGCGGGGGCGGCGGCAGTGGTGGGGGCGGCGGTACCTGCCGGATCGACGGGACGTACGGTGGGGCGGGCGGGCGCAGTGGTCATGGCGGACTCTCCGTGATCGGACGGCGGGCTCGGTGGACCTCGATGGACCCCGGTGGAAGCGGGCGGACGGTGCGAACCTGACGCGGGAACCGACCGCGGGGATCGCCCGGATCGGGCCGGTGTGCGGGCCGGGCGGTTCGCGTCCCCCGTATGTCTCCCCGATCCGGCTGGAATCGAGATGGCCGTCCGAGGGATTTCGGATGTGCACCCGCTGAATGGCAGGAGGTGCCGTCCGGGCCGTCCGCGCAGGCCTGAGTGATCCAGTCAACCTCCGGTCACCTGACGGTCGTTGGCGCTTCCACCGATGGACATCGGAGCCTGTCACCGTTCCCCGCATGCCGAACTGGGCCCTGACTGCCGAGCCGCGCTGGTGCCGATGGTCGGGGCTGGCGGGTTCGCTCGCGCTGGCCGCCGGGGGCCTGCGCTCCGGCGCCCTCCCGCGCGGTCCGGGCGCCTCCCTGGACGGGCCGCCGTACCTCGGCGGAGCGGTCGCGCTCACCTGGTTCGGGGTCGGCCTGCTCACCGCCGCCTGGCTGCTGCTCGGCCGCTCGGTCGCCTCCGGCCGTACCCCGTCGGTCGGTTGGCTGTGCACCACGCTTACCTGCTGGGCCGCGCCGCTGCTGCTCGCCCCGCCGCTGTTCAGCCGCGACGTCTACAGCTACCTCGCCCAGGGCGCGCTGCTGGACGCCGGACTCGACGTCTACACCCACGGCCCGGCCGACCTCGGCGGCCCCGAGGCCGACCAGGTCCCCGAGGTGTGGCGGCACACCCCCGCGCCGTACGGGCCGCTGTTCCTGCTGATGGCCCGGGCCGCGCACGGCTGGGCGGGCAGCGATCCGGTCGTCGGGCTGATCGCGCTGCGGGTGACCGCACTCGTCGGCACGCTCGCCCTGGTGGCGCTGCTGCCCCGGCTCGCCCGGGCCTGCCGGGTGGCGCCGCAGACCGCGCTGTGGCTCGGCGCGCTCAACCCGCTGCTGCTGCTCCACCTGATCGCCGGCGCGCACAACGAGGCGCTGCTGCTGCCGCTGCTGCTCGGCGGGCTGCTCGCCGCCCGCCGCTCGCCGGTGCTCGGCGCCGTCCTGGTCACCCTGGCCGCCCTGGTCAAGGTCCCGGCGGTGCTTGCGCTGCCGGCGGTGTGGTGGCTGGGCCACGGGCGCACCGGCCGGCGCGGCGGGCTGCTGGCCGGCGCCGACGACGCGTTCGCCGTGCTGGTGGCGGTGGTCGCCACCACGGTGCTGGTGACCGCGGTCAGCGGCACCGGTTTCGGTTGGCTGGACGCGCTCGGCACCCCCGCCTCGGCGGGCAGCTGGTCGCCGGTGACCGCCGTCGGCAGGCTGGTCGCCCGGGGCTTCGCCGAACCGGACCGGGTGGTCACCGTCGCCCGCTGGGCCGGCTCGGCGGTGGCCGCGGCGGTCTGCGCGGTGCTCGCCCACCGGGTGCGGACCGGCCGGCTCGGCGCCGTGCACGCCACCGGCCTCGCGCTCGCCGCGGTGGTCGCCCTCGGACCGGCCGTCCGGCCCTGGTACGCCCTGTGGGCGGTGCCGCTGCTCGCCGCGGCGGCCGGCGGCGCGGCCCGGATCCGGTGGTGGACCGCGGGCGCCTGCGCGGTGCTGGCGTTCAGTGTCTTCCCCGACGGCTGGACCCCCGGCGGCCGGGCGCTCGGGCTGGCCGCCGCCGGAGTGGTGACCGCCCTGCTGGTGGCCGCCGGCGCGGTGCTGCGACCGGACCGCACCGTCGTCGAAGTGGAGCAGGCCGTCGGGATGCCGCTGGTCCGGGCCGCCGGGCGGGCCGCCCGTTGAGGATCGCACCCACCACCACCGCGGGCCGGATCACCACCCTGGCCGCCGCCGTCACCGCGACCGCCGTGATCCTCGCGGTCATCCCGGGCCACCGCGGCTGGTTCGACGTCGGCGTCTACTACGGCACCGTGCACCACTGGCAGCAGACCGGCGCGATCTACGACTACCTGCGGCCGGGCACCGTCTACGGCTTCACCTACCCGCCGTTCGCCGCGTTCTGCATGCTGCCGATGCTGCTGCTCGGCTGGCACCCGGCCGTCGCGGTCAGCGTCGCGCTCAGCACGGTCGCCACCGCCCTGCTGCTGTACTGGACGGTCGACCCGATCGCCCGCCGCCAGGGCTGGAACCGCTGGTACGCCTTCGGCCTGAGCGCCTGCCTGTGCGCCCTGCTCAACCCGGTCCGCGACACCGTCAGCTTCGGCCAGGTCAACCTGCTGCTGGTGGCCCTGGTGCTCGCCGACTGGAAGCTGGCGCAGGGACGGTGGAGCCGGTACGCCGGCATCGGGATCGGGCTGGCCGCCGCGTTCAAGCTGACCCCCGCGCTGTTCATCGGGTATCTGCTGCTCACCCGCCGGCGCGCCGCCGGGGTGGCGCTGCTGGTGGCCGCCGCCGCGACGGCCGTGGGCCACCTCGCGGCGCCGCGCGAGTCCGGTGCGTTCTGGACCCGGGCGTTGTGGGACACCGACCGGGTCGGCGCGTTCGGCTACATCTCCAACCAGTCGCTGCAGGGCGGCATCGCCCGCCTCGGCCCCGAACTGCCCGGCCGGACCATCTGGTTGGCCTCCTCGCTGGTGGTGCTGGCGGTCTGGGCGTACCGGGTGCGGCTCGCCCACCGGGCCGGCGACCGGCTCGCCGGGTACGCGCTCACCGGCACCGCCTGCTGCCTGGTCAGCCCGATCACCTGGGTGCACCACCTGGTCTGGCTGCTGCCCGCGTTGGTGATCCTCGCCGATGCCGGCCTGCGCAGCCCGCAACGGGCCAGGCGCCGACGGCTGTTGACCGCCTTCTGGGCGGCCCAGGTGGTGCTGTGCAGCGGTGTGGTCTGGCTCTGGTGGAACGTCCCGGGGCACGGGATCGGCGTCCTGCTCGGCGGCAACGCCTACCTGCTGATCGCGCTCGCGCTGCTGGTCGCCATGCCGATCCGCGGCCGGACCGGGGAACCGGAGGAACCGGCAGGCGCCGCGTCCGCCGGGGAAGCGGTGGACGAGGCGGCCGGCGCCGGACGCGGCGCGGCGCCGCTGGCGGAACCCGAACCCGTCGGCGCCCCGGCGCGGCACTGAAGGGAACCGGAACCCATGACCGCCGTGCGACCCGCCGACAGCCCCGGACAACACACGGGCGCGCGACGGCGTTTCGCGCCCGGCAGGCGGGTACGACCGGCGGAGGCGGGCGTGGGACCGCCGCGGGACCGCCGGGGGAGTGGGAGGGAGACGGGCATGACGCACCACAGCATCTCCGCAACGGCCGGGAGGTGGGGTCGGTGACGGTCGAACTCTTCCCGTCCTCCCTGCCGGTGGCCAGCGTGCTCGCCCGCAAGGAGAGCGGACGCGAATGGTTGGCCCGACTGCCCGCGCTGGTCGCCGAGTTACGGGACCGCTGGCAGCTCGTGCTCAAGGATCCCTACCACGGCGGCAGTTGCTCCTGGGTCGCACCGGCCCGGCTGCCCGACGGGCGCGGCGTGGTGCTCAAGGTCGCCTGGCCGCACCGCGAGGCCGCCGGCGAGGCCGAGGCGCTGCGCCTGTGGGACGGCCGCGGCGCCGTCCACCTGCTGCGCGAGGACAGCGCCAACTCCGCGATGCTGCTGGAACTCTGCGAACCCGGCGGCACCCTCGACGCCGCCCGCGGCATCCCCGCCGAACGCCGTCTGCTGGCCGGGGCCGAACTGCTGGACACCCTGTGGCGCACCCCCGTGCCGCCGCACACCGCCCTCGAACCGCTGGCCGTCGTCGCGGGCGAGCGCGCCACCCTGGCCGAGCTGCGGATGGCCCGCCTGCGGTCCGCCACCGACGGCGGGCCGCAGGGCGCCGGGCTCGATGGCGGCGGGCTGGACGGCGCCGGGCTCGACGGCGGCCTGGTGGCGTACGGGGTGCGGCTGATGCGCGAACTGCCCGCGAGCGCCGCCCGACAGGTCGTGCTGCACGGCGACTTCAACCCCGGCAACGTGGTGGCCGCCCGGCGCCGGCCCTGGCTGGCGATCGACGCCAAACCGCTGATCGGCGACCCGGCGTACGACCCGTGGCCGCTGATCGAGCAGGTCGACGACCCCTTCGACCACGGCTCCGCCTCCCGGCTCCTCGGGCGCCGGCTCGCACTGGTCGCCGACACCCTCGGCGAGCAGCCGCAGCGGCTCGCCGCCTGGGCCGTCGCCCGCCGGGTCGAGACCGCCCTGCAGGCCGCCGCGCGCGGCGAACTCCCGGCCGCCCGCGCGATCCTGGGCGAGGCCCGGCTGCTCGCCGACCACAGCGAACGGTGAGCCCGGGCCGGGCCGGTCAGGGGCGGAGGTCGAGCCGGCGGGTGTACCAGGTGTGGAAGTCCGGGCCCGGGGTGAGGCCGCCCCACACCTGGTCGTCGTGCCAGACCTGGCCGGCGCACGGACCGGTGACCACCAGCCGGGCGTAGTCGCCGCCGCCGTAGTCGGTGATCACCAGGGCGCCCGGCGGGCACAGCGGCTCGCGGGAAGGCAGGGGCACGGCGGCGCGGTACGGGAAGGGCGTGGCGAGGAAGCCGGGACGCAGGCAGTCCACGCGCTCGCCGTACAGCGCCTCCTCCTCGTCCTCCGGAAGCTGGTCGAGGCCGAGCACGCCGAACCCGGGCCCGGCGCCGCCGTCGCCGACCTCGATGAGGAAGGACCGGTAGGACGGCGGGAGCCGCACGCCGTGGCGCCGCTCGAAGGCCCGCACCTCGGACTCGCCCAGTGCGGGGCGGAGTACGTCCCCCAGGTGGCCCTCGCGGCCGCGGAAGCCGTCGGGGGCGCCCGCCGTCGCGCGGGCGGCGAGGGCGGCGTGGACGGCGGGGCCGTCCCAGGCGGTGGGCGAGGGATCCATCGTGGTGCGTGCTCCGGTCGGTACTGGACGTCGTGGGGCCCGTCCGGGCGGGCAGGCCCCCGCGGCGGGGGTGGGGACAGCCACCCCCGGAGTCCGGGGGTCGGCCGGATGGGGTGGGCGGCGACAGGAGCCTAGCGTCGTCGGTATGACGATGCATGCGCACGGACTCCTCCGCTCGGTGACGGCAACTCTCGTGGCAGCGGCCGCGGTCGGCGTGCTGGCCGGTGTCTCCCCGGCCGCCGCCGCCCACCGGCCCGACCGGGGCGAGGTCCTCTCGGTAGTCCCGGTCTCCGACCTGACCACGGCCCAGACAGCGGCGTTCGTCGGCGGGATGGGCGTCGACACCGCCGGGGTCAAGTACGGCGTGCGGGGCTACCGGATCACCTACCGCACCATCACCCCCGACCGCACGCCCACCACCGCCACCGGACTGCTGGTCCTGCCGAAGGACGGCCGGCACGGCCGCCTCGACCTGGTCTCCGACACCCACGGCACCATGGTCAACCGGGCCTACGCGCCCTCCGTGGGCGAGGACTTCGGCCGGCTCTCGCCCTACCTCCAGGCCTCCGCCGGTCGGGCCGTCGCCGCCCCCGACTACCTGGGCCTCGGCCAAGGGCCCGGCCGCCACCCCTACATGGACACCGCGTCCTCCGTCTCCGCCTCGCTCGACCTGCTGCGCGCCGCCCGCACCGCCGCGCGCGGCCTCGGCCGCCCGCTGACCGGCGACGTCTACGCCACCGGCTTCTCCCAGGGCGGCCAGGTCGCCGCCGCCCTCGCGAAGGAGCTCGACCGCGGCGCCGACCGCACCTTCCGGCTCAAGGCGCTGGCCCCGGTCTCCGGCCCGTACGACGTCGAGCACGCCGAGATGGCCGGACTGCTCGACGGCAGCGTCAACCCGATCAGCGGCGTCTTCTACCTGTCCTACTGGCTCACCGCGCAGAACCGCCTGCACCCCATCTACAAGGACCCGGCCGAGGTGTTCAAGCCGCCCTACGCGGGGGTGGTGGAAGGGCTCTTCGACGGCGGGCACCAGGAGGAGGAGATCGTCGCCGCCCTGGCCCCCGACGTGCGCTCGCTGCTCACGCCCGCGTTCTACGAGCGGCTCGGCCGCCCGGACGGCGCGCTGCTCGACGCGATCCGCAGCAACGACGGCACCTGCGACTGGAAGCCCCGGGTGCCGGTCCGGCTGTACACCGCGACCGGCGACACGGACGTGGTGATCACCAACTCCCGTTCCTGCGCGGCGCAGTTCGCCGCCCACGGGGTCCAGGTCCCGGTGGTCGACCAGGGCGCGACGGACCACTTCGGCGCGTTCCGGGCCTCCGGCCCGCAGATCGTGAAGTTCTTCGATTCGGTCGCCCGCTAGCACCGCGAAGCCCCGGCTCCTCACGGGGGTGGGAGCCGGGGATCGGGGTGGGGGCGTGCGGGTCTGCGGCAGGCCCTAGTTGACGTGGACCAGGGGGCTGCCGGGCTGGGTGGTGTCGGTGACCGGGCCGTACGTCGCGGAGAAGTAGCCGTCGGCCGGGCAGAGGCCCGAGCCGCCGCTCTTGGCGAAGTGGGCGTTGCTGAAGGACAGGGTGTGGTTGGCGTTGTCGGCGGCGCCGGTGAAGGCGCCGCTGAGCTGGTAGCTGCAGGTGAGGGTGCCGAACCAGCTGTTCAGCACCGCGGTCGCCTGCACCGCTCCGGCCGTGCCCGCCGTGATGGTGACCGGGTTGCCGGGGGTGTCGGCGACGCTGATCGCGTACGGCAGGTGGTCGACGGTGAGGCTCTTCACCGAGGTCACGCCGGTGACGTTGCTGGTGCAGGAGGAGAAGGTCTGCCCGGTGAGGGATTCGGTGGCGGTGCCGGGGGCGGCCGGGTTGGTCACCGCGCGGGCGGTGAACTGGGAGACCGCGCAGGTCACGCCGGTGGTGCTGGTGGCGGAGGAGTAGAAGGTGGCGCGGGCGCCGGCGGCGAGCGGGGCGCTGAGCACGTCGCCGGGGGCGACGGGCGTGCCGCCGGCGCCGCCGGTGGTGAGCACGCTGGTGGCGGCCAGGCCGGTGGGGGCGGCGGCCGAGGCGGGGACGGCGCCGAGGACGAGCGGGGCGACGACGGCGGACAGGGCGAGGGCACGGCGCAGGCGCATGGGAAAGCCTCTTTCTCGGTGAGGGTGGACGAGAAGGTGAACTTTCGCTGCTCCCCGGCGGGCTGGGGCGCTCGGGAAGGGCTCTGCTTTCGGTTGTAGGTCAGTGGCGGTACACCGTCAAGGTGTTGCGCGCGACTTGCTGACAAGCTGTCAGCAATGGGATCGGCTCAGGCGCTGCCGTACTTCGCCGCGTACTCGCGGGCCAGCCCCAGCAGTCCGGACTCCATCCACTCCGCGGCGACCAGCGTCTCGGCCAGCCGCGTGCGGTCGAGCGTCGCCGCGTGGAACAGGGTGCCGACGGTCACCGCGTGCGCGGGCCGGTGCACGACCGTGATCGGGTCGCCCGCGCGGACCTCGCCCTCCTCGATCACCCGCAGCAGCGCGCCCGGCCGCCCGGCCCGGGTGAAGCGCTTGACCCAGCCCTGCTCGGCCAGGAAGCCCTGGAACGTCCGGCACGGGATCCGGCCGCCGGTCACCTCGACCAGCACGCCGCCGACCTGCCAGCGTTCGCCGATCAGCGCGTTGGTGACGTCCACGCCCTCCATGGTGAGGTTCTCGCCGAAGGAGCCGGCGGCGAAGGCGCGGTTCGCCTCGTCCTCCCAGAAGTCCAGGTCCTCGCGGGCGTACGCGTACGCGGCCCGGTCGGGCCCGCCGTGGAAGCGCAGGTCGCAGACGTCGTCCCCGGCGACCCCGCTCGCCCCGACGCCCTTCGGGCCGGGCCGGGACAGCCGCACCGGACCGTCGACGGGCCGCTTGTCGACACCCGTGGTGCCCGACGGCGCGTCGGTGTACTCGACCGGGACGGCCTTGCCGACGTTCACGCTCAGCAGCTTCATGGGCCACACCGTACTCGACCCGTCCGGCCCGGGCCCGGGCTCAGCCCTCCGGCGGCCGGACGGCGTCGCGCAGGGCGCGCGGCGCGACCAGGCAGTACGCGTCGACCAGCAGGTCCTCGACCTGCGGCCAGTCCACGGCCGGTACGTCCAGGTACACCCCGACCCAGCCGCGATGGCCGACGTACGGCGGCCGGAAGTACCGCTCGGGCCCGGTGGCGACCAGGTGCTCCTGCACACCCGCCGGGGCGGCCGCCCAGATCGCCACCCGGTCGTCGTGGTGGTGGTCGGCGCCCATCACGAAGAGCTTCTTGCCGCGGACGAACCAGCCGGGCTCGCCGTGGCTCGGCCGCTCCTCCACCTCCGGCAGCCCGAGGCAGACCGCCCGGACCCGATCCACTCCGTCCACCGTCACCGCTCCCCTCCGCACCCGGTACCCGCCGCGGCCATCCTGCCACCGCCCGGCGGCCCCGGACCGGCGCCACGCGACAGCCGGTGCCGCGGGCGCCTGGTGTCGGAACCGATGCACGTCCGTCGGAGTGCGGGAGAACTGACGTAGCGTCAGAGTCGTCCTGCTGTCCAAGGGGGGCGCAGTGACGCCGGAGGCCGGAGATGGCGCGGGCGTCTGTGGGAAAGGGGAGAAGTCGTGATAGCGGAGCTGAGCGCATTCATGGTCGCCGTGGCGGGTGTCGGCGGAACGCTGGGCGCGACGCTGATGGCACAACGGGCTCGCCAAAACGAGGTGGCGAACCAGAACGAGTGGGTTGAGCGCGAACGGCGCCAAGATCTTGAGGAACGCGCTCTGCAGAGGAGACGCGAGGCGTACTCCGCGTTGAACGGAGCCGCGCGCGCCTACCTCATGGCAGGGCAGGACGCGACGCTGGCCCTCCAGCGCGGCGAGTCCCCGGACCTCGGGCTCGACGCGGCACGCGAGGCGTACCGGGAGCAGTACGCCCTCGCGCAGATGCTCCTTCCCGACCTTCCTCTCCGAGCGGCGGCCGAGACCAACCGCTGCCTCGAATTCGGGCGGATCCTCATCCGGCAGTTCGAGTCCGGGTCCGACCGGGACCGGGCCTTCCAGCAGCTGCTGGAGTGGAACCACGGCCCGATCAGGGACTCCCTCCACCTCTTGCGCCAAGTGCTGCGTGACGACCTCGGCGTCGCGCCACTGGACCGAGCAGGACTTCACGAGTCCGTGGCACGGCTCGCTGCCACCTCGAGGGAACTGCAACGCAGGATGGTGGCCGAGGGCGCTTGGTCCGCAGCGCCGCAGTTCACCTTCCAGGGTTCGGCGGGATGACGGCCCGCGGTCGCCCTATGCCTTAGCGGGCGGGGTCGGCCGCCCGGGCGGCGAGTTCGGCGCCGGCGGCGTGCAGCCAGCGGGCCGGGTCGGTGCGGGCGGCGTGCGCCGAGCCGGCCAGCGCGGTCAGGGTGAGCGCCGCACCGGGCTCGGCGGACTCGCCGGCGACCACGGCCGCCCGCACTCCGTGCCGGCCGGCCCGGGCCAGGACCTCGCCGACCGCCTTGCCGCGCAGGCTGGTCGCGTCGAAGCGGCCCTCCCCGGTCACCACCAGGTCCGCCCCGGCGAGCGCGGCGTCCAGGCCGAGCAGGTCGGCCACGGCGGCCGCGCCGGGCGCGATCGCCGCACCCCAGGCCGCCGCCAGGCCGTACCCGGTGCCGCCGGCCGCGCCCGCGCCCGGCTGCTCCGGGTCGCCGCCGAGCAGGTCGGCGAGCCGGGCCAGGCCGCGGTCGAGCAGGTCGACCTGGGCCGGGTCGGCGCCCTTCTGCGGACCGTAGACGGCCGCCGCGCCGTCCGGCCCGAGCAGCGGGTTGGTGACGTCGGTGAGCAGCAGGACGCCGCCCGCCGGAGCGGGCCGCAGGTCGCCCCGGTCGACGCGGGCCGCGGCGGTGAGCGAGGCGCCGCCGTCCGGGAGTTCCCGGCCGTCGGCGTCGGTGAGGCGCAGGCCGAGCGCGGCCAGCAGCCCGGTGCCGCCGTCGGTGGACGCGGATCCGCCGAGGGTGACGATCAGCCGGCGGGCGCCGGCGTCGAGCGCGGCGGCGACCGTCTCGCCGGTGCCCCGGGTGGTGGCGGTGAGCGGCGCGGGCCGGGCCATCAGCGGCAGCCCGCTGGCGACGGCCAGTTCGACCAGTGCGGTGCCGTCCGGCAGCAGCGCGTACCGGCCGGTGACCGGCCGGCCGTCCGGCCCGGTGCAGCCCGGCACCTCGTGCAGGACGGCGCCGGGCGTGGCCGCCGCGACGGCGGCGAGGGTGCCCTCGCCGCCGTCGGCCATCGGACGCGCCAGCAGCTCGTCGCCCGGCCGGACGGAACGCCAGCCGTCGGCGAGGGCGCGCGCGGCGTCCGGGGCGTCGATGGTGCCCTTGAACGAGTCCGGGGCGAGCACCACTCTCATCGGCGGACCACGTGGGCGAGGTGTCGGCTCTTCATGGTCTCCAGGGTCTCGCGTCCGGGGGCGTCCCACACCCGCTGGTTGAAGATCTCCACCTCCACCCAGCCGTCGTACCCGGCCCCGGCGACCAGGTCGGTGAGCCGGCCGAAGTCGATGTGGCCGTCGCCCACGTGCCCGCGGCCGAGCAACGGGTCGGCGGGCAGCGGCAGCGTCCAGTCGCAGACCTGGTACGCGGCGATCCGGCCACCGGCGCCGGCGCGGGCGATCTGCGCGGCCAACTCCGGGTCCCACCAGACGTGGTAGCTGTCCACCACGACGCCGACCCGGTCCGCCGGGTGCGGCTCGGCGAGGTCCAGGGCCTGACCGAGGGTGGAGACCACCGCGCGGTCCGCGCAGAACATCGGATGCAGCGGCTCGATCGCCAGCCGGACGCCGAAGTCGCCGGCGTGCGGCGCGAGTTCACCAATCAGGTCGGCCACCTGCGCGCGGGCCCCGACCAGGTCGCGGCTGCCGTCCGGCAGGCCGCCGACCACCAGCACCAGGGTGTCGGTGCCGAGTTCGGCCGCTTCCTCGATCGCCTGCAGGTTGTCGGCGAGCGCGACCCGCCGGCCCTCCGGACCGGCGGCGGTCAGGAAGCCGCCCCGGCACAGGCTGCTGACCGCCAGCCCCGCGTCCCGGCACAGCTTCGCCGACCGGGCCAGGCCGGTCTCGGCGACCTTGTCCCGCCACAGCCCGATCGCCGGGACGCCGGCCTCCGCACAGCCCCGGACGGCCTCCGGCAGAGACCAGCCCTTGGTGCTGATCTGGTTCAGCGACAAGCGGTCCTCGTACGTGGGAAGGGGCGCGTGGGAGGAGTTCACGCCGCCACCCCCGCGAGCGCGAGGTACTGGCGCATCCGGTGCACCGCCAACTCCGGTTCGGGCAGCGCTCCTGCCGCGTCCGCCAGCCGGAACAGCTCCACCAGGTGCGGCACCGAGCGGCCGCTCTGCGCGCCCGCCACCATGGTGAAGTGGTCCTGGTGCCCGGCCAGCCAGGCGAGGAAGACGATGCCGGTCTTGTAGTGGAAGGTCGGCGCCGCGAACAGGTGCCGGGCCAGCGGCAGGGTCGGCGCGAACAGCGCGTCGTAGCGGTCGAGGTCGCCCGCGTCCAGGGCGTGCAGCGCGGCCGCCGCGATGCCCGCGATCGGGTCGAACACGCCCAGCAGGGCGTCGCTGTGGCCCAGTTCGTCGCCCCGGATCAGCTCCGGGTAGTGGAAGTCGTCGCCGGTGTACAACCGCACCTCCGTCGGCAGCGCCCGGCGCAGCGCCACCTCCCGGCCCGCGTCCAGCAGCGAGACCTTGATGCCGTCGATCCGCTCCGCGTGGTCCTTGATCAGGGTCAGCACGGTGTCGGTCGCGAGGTCCAGGTCGTCCGACCCCCAGTAGCCGGCCAGGGCCGGGTCGAACATCTCGCCCAGCCAGTGCAGCACCACCGGCCGTTCGGCCTCGGCGATCAGCTCGCCGTACACCCGCAGGTAGTCCTCCGGGCCGCGGGCGGTCGCGGCCAGCGCCCGGCTCGCCATCAGGATCGGCTGCGCCCCGGCGGCCTGCACCACGGCCAACTGCTCGCGGTACGCGGCCAGTACCTGGCCGAGGCCGGTCGCCGGAGCGGTCAGCTGGTCGGTGCCGACGCCGCAGGCCAGCCGGCCGCCGACGGCGCGGGCCTCCGCGCCCGAGCGGGTGATCAGCTCGCGGGTCGCGGCCCAGTCCAGGCCCATGCCGCGCTGCGCGGTGTCCATCGCGTCCGCGACGCCCAGGCCCAGCGACCACAGGTGGTGGCGGAAGGCGAGGGTGGCGTCCCAGTCGACGACGGCCGGTGCGCCCGGGGCGTTGTCGCCGAGCGCGTCGGCGACCACGTGCGCCGCGGCGAAGGCGATTCGGGAGGTCGGCGGGCGGTGGGCGGGGGAGAGCGCGGCGGGTTCCCGGAGGGCGAGCCGGCCGCTGCCGGGGAGGGTGATCGAGGGCATCTTCGTGCTTTCCGTCGGTGGTGCGGTGGGGAGACGGCGGGACGGTCGGGGGTCGGGCGGGATCGGCCTTCGGGCAGCCGGGGCCCGGCCGGGCTCAGAGGGCCAGGTCGGGGACGTCCAGGCGGCGGCCCTCGGCGGCGGAGCGCAGACCGAGCTCGGCGAGCTGCACGCCCTTGGCGCCCTCCAGGAGGTCCCAGCGGTACTCGGAGCCGGTGACCACGTGCTGGAGGAACAGCTCCCACTGCACCTTGAAGCCGTTGTCGAACTCGCCGTTGTCCGGCACCTGCTGCCACTGCGCGCGGAACGGCTCGGTGGCGGGCAGGTCGGGGTTCCAGACCGGCTTGGGGGTCGCGGCGCGGTGCTGGAAGCGGCAGTTGCGCAGACCCGCCACGGCGCTGCCCTCGGTGCCGTCGATCTGGAACTCGACCAGCTCGTCGCGGTCCACGCGGACGGCCCAGGAGGAGTTGATCTGCGCGGTGATCCCGCCCTCCAGCTCGAACACGCCGTACGCGGCGTCGTCGGCGGTCGCCGCGTACGGCTTGCCCTGCTCGTCGACCCGCTGCGGGATGTGCGTCACGGCGTGCGCGTACACCGAGCGGACCGGCGCGACGATCCCGTCCAGCACGTACCGCCAGTGCGGGAACATGTCGAGGATCATGCCGCCGCCGTCCTCGGACCGGTAGTTCCACGAGGGGCGCTGCGCGTCCTGCCAGTCGCCCTCGAACACCCAGTAGCCGAACTCGCCGCGCACGGACAGGATCCGGCCGAAGAAGCCGCCGTCGACCAGGCGCTTGAGCTTCAGCAGGCCGGGGAGGAAGAGCTTGTCCTGGACGGCGCCGTTGCGCACCCCGGCCTCGCGGGCGAGGCGGGCCAGCTCCAGCGCGCCCTCCAGCGACTCGGCGGTGGGCTTCTCGGTGTAGATGTGCTTGCCGGCGGCGATCGCCGCCTTGATCGCCTGCTCGCGGGCCGGGGTGACCTGGGAGTCGAAGTAGATCTCGGCGAGCGGGTGGGCGAGGGCCTCGTCGAGCGAGGTGGTCCAGTGGGTCAGGCCGTGGCGGTCGGCCAGCTCCTTGAGCTTGTGGGCGTTGCGGCCGACCAGGATCGGCTCCGGCCAGAGCGTCTCGCCGCCGTCCAGCGGGAGGCCGCCCTGCTCGCGGATGGCGAGGATCGAGCGCACCAGGTGCTGGCGGTAGCCCATCCGGCCGGTGACGCCGTTCATCACGATGCCGATCACCCTGCGGGTCATGGGGCTGGTTCCTTCCGTCGGTCCTTCGAAAACTAGGGTGGAAAGCGCTTTCCACGGCTGAGGCTAAGGCCCCCGCCGGGTCGGGTCAAGGCCCCCGAGCAGGGCGGTACGCTCGGGCGGTACGGATTCCGGGACGGAAGGAGCACCACCCGTGGCGGTCACCCTCGGCGACGTCGCCCGGCACGCGGGCGTCTCGCTCGCCACGGCCTCACGCGTCCTCAACGGCTCCGCCCGGACCGTCACCGAAGAGCTCTCCGCCAAGGTCCGCGCCAGCGCCGACGCCCTCGGCTACCTCCCCAACGCCCCCGCCCAGGCCCTCGCCCGCGCCACCGGCGCCACCATCGGCGTCCTCCTCCACGACGTCGCCGACCCCTACTTCGGCGCCATCGCCCGCGGCGTCGGCGACGCCGCCGCCCGGGCCGGCCTGCTCTCCCTCGTCACCAGCACCGACGGCGACCCCGAGCGCGAACTCCACGCCATCCGGATGCTGCACGCCCAGCGCGTCCGCGCCATCGTCCTGGCTGGCTCCGCCTACACCGACCCCGAGGCCGGACGCCGCATCGACGAGGCCCTCGCCGCCTACCGCGACCAGGGCGGCATCGTCACCGCCATCACCGACCACGGGCCCGGGTACGGCACCGTGCTCCCCGACAACCGCGGCGGCGCCGGACAGTTGACGACGGAACTGCTGCGCCTCGGACACCGGAGGATCGCCGTCGTGACCGGACCGGAGCGGATGCGGGTCGCGCGGGAGCGCCTGGACGGGGTGCTGGAAGCCGCCGCCGCGGCGGGGCTCGGCGGGGAGGAAGTCCTGGTCGAGAGAGCCGAGTTCACCCGCGACGGCGGTCGCGCGGCGGTCGCGCGGATCCTCGATCGGGCGGACCGGGCCGATCGGACGGGCGGGGCGGGTGCGCGGCCGAGCGTCGTCATCGCGCTGTCCGACATCTGCGCGGCGGGCGTCCTCGCCGAGCTGCGCGAGCGCGGCATCGCGGTGCCCGAGGAGATCTCGGTGGCCGGCTTCGACGACATCCCGCTCGCCACCGACCTGGCGCCCGCGCTCAGCACCGTCCGCCTGCCGCTCGCCGACATGGGCGCCGAGGCCGTCCGCCTCGCCCTCGACCCCGTCGCCGGATCCGCCACCGGCCGACAGGTCGCGGTCGCCGCCGAGGTCGTGCTGCGGGCCAGCACCGCGCAGGCACCGTAAGGGAGTTCAGCCGGACGCGGGCCGACTCACGCGCTGGTCCAGCCGCCGGCCGCCCACACCTCCGCGCGGAACTCCTGCAGAGTGAGCGCCCGTGCCTCCCGGCCCGGCTCGGCGCGGAAGTGGACGCAGCCGCAGCGCCGGCAGTACCAGCCGCGGGACCACAGACGTTCGGCGGCCGCGGGATCGAACGGCGGCTGTCGGCGGTCCGGACGGCGCACGGCGATGCGGACGAACACGGCGATCGCGGCCAGCAAAGCCAGCGCCGAGATCCAGCCGAGGAACGCGAGGTCGGGGCCCGGTGCCGGCTCGACCGGCCACGCGTCGAACGGGTATCCCTGCGGCTCGCCCGACGCGCGGTCCTCGCTGAACCAGTGCCCTGCCAGCGCACCCCCGATGAACGTACCGACGGACACCAGGACCAGGAACACCCCGGCGAACCAGTGGCCGAACGGTGGCAGCCGGAGCGGGGTCGGCGGCACCGGGGACAGCGCCGCCGCGAGCGAGGTCGTCACCGCGCGGGTGACGGTGTTCGCCGGCTCGTCGAAGCGGGCCGGCGTGGTGACCCGGACGGTGTCCCGCCCCGCGTGGTAGACGGCCGGGACTCCGGCCAGCTCGTCGGCGAGCCCGCAGCCCGGGCACGGCTGCAGTACCGCTGGTCGGCCGTCGTCTATCCCTGCCACGGAGCCCCCCGGATGTGCGCGGTCGATCGCGTGCGCCCATGCTGGCAGACCTCCCGCGCCGGCAGGAGGGACTTGAGCGAAGCCTGAGGGTCAGGCCGCGGGGGCGCCCGCCGCGCCGACGCAGGCCTCGTTGCCCTCGGGGTCGGAGAGGATCCACAGGCCCGGGGCATCGGTGTCGTTCAGCAGGCGGCCGCCGGCGGCGAGGGCGGCGGCGATCCGGGCCTCGGCCTGGTCGTACGGCAGCCAGAGGTCGACGTGGACCCGGTTGCGCTGCGGGCGGGGCTCGTCCATCTGCTGGAAGAAGAACGGGCCGCCGCGACGCAGCGGGTCGACCAGGTCCTCCGGGCTGCCGGCCCGGTCCGTGTAGCCGAGCAGGGCGCTCCAGAACGCCACGACCGCGGGCAGGTCGAGCGCGTCCAGGGTGACCTGGACGGTCTGCACGGAGGACGGCTCGGCGGCCAGCCCGTGCTCGGCGGCGAGCGCGGAGACCCGGCGGGCGAGGTCGACGGTGTCCTCGGTGAGGCCGAAGAAGGTGTCGGTGAGAGTGATCAGCCGCACCGTGACGCCGTCGGCGCGCAGGTCGACGTCGGGGGAGGGACGGTCGCCGAGGTCGAGGCCCGCGAGCGCGTGGACGAAGCGGGCGCCCGCCGCGAAGCCGTCGGTGCGGAAGCGCGCGCAGGCGCCGTCACCGAGGACGCGCCAGTCCTCGGTGCCGCCCGCCTGGTGGAAGGCGAGCGGCCGGATGCGCTGGACGGTGGCGGTCTGCTGAGGGTCGGTCATTCGTGCACGGTAGCGGACGGCGCCGACAGACCGGCGGTCAGGTGGCGAGCAGGCGCCAGGTGGTGAGGGCGAGGCGGGCGCGGGTCAGCCCGGTGGGGTCGGTGAGGTCGAGGTCGAGGGTGCGGCCGATCTGGTCGATGCGGCGGGCGATGCTGCTGTGGTGGAGGTGGAGCTGCTCGGCGGCCCGGCGGAGCGACCCGGTGGCGCAGTATGCGTCCAGGGTGTCGAGGTCGTCGGGGCAGGCCGCGAGGCGGGTGACGGCGGCGACGTCGGGGTTGGCGCGGGCGGTGTCCGGCGGGACCTCGGCGAGCAGCGCGAGGGCGCCCAACTCGCTGTGCTCGATGATCGGTTGGCGTGGGGTCGTGAAGCGGAGCGCGGTGCGCGCCCTGCGCCAGGCGAGGTCGGGGCTGCCTGCCGTTCCGAGGCCGGCGCGGACGCCGGCCGGGAAGCGGGCCGGGTCGACGGCGGTGGCGAGCAGGACGCCGGTGTCGGCGAGGGACGCGGCCTTCACCGGCCTGCCGGGGCAGATCAGCGCGCCGATCCGGGCCAGGGACAGCGGCCGCCGGTCGGCGCTCGGGGAGGGCCCGGACATCCGGTCGGTGGGTGTCCCGGTGCCCGCGGGCCGGTGGGGGCCGGAGTCGGCGGCCGGGACCGGGAGCCGGACGGCGGCGACGTGGACCGGCCGGTCGGCGGGGAAGCCGAGCAGGCGCAGCGCACGGGCGCGGGCGGTGTCCTCGGTGTCGGCGCTGACGGCGAGTTCGACGAGCGCGGGGTCGGCCATCGTGGTGCGGGCCGGGCCGTACCGTTCGACGGTGGCGGCGACGGCGAGGGCGAGCCGGTCGAGGACGACGTCGTCGAGCTGGCCGGGCGGGCCCGGGCGTTCGAGCCAGACGGTGCCCAGCTGCTCCTCGTCGAGGGTGATCGGCACGGTGCTGGACGGCGCCGGCGCCGGTCCGGCGGCGGGGGTGCCGTCGGGCGCGGAGCGGATGTCCCGGCCGGTGCCGTGCAGGCGGATGCCGGCGGTGCACTCGGCGAGTCCGGCGGTGGCGCGGGCGAGCGCCGCGAGGTCGACCCGGTGGCGCATCAGCGTGTCGTAGAACGCGACGACGCGGATCGCGCCGCCCACGTACGGGTCGAGTCCGGACAGTCGTACGGCCAGTGCCTCCATGGGATGCAGCGTAGAAGGAACGGGCGGTCGGCGGGTGCGCCGAACGGTGCGGCCGCGGCGGCGGATGCGCGACGTACGGCGGACGACGGGCCGGGGGCGGTCCCCGCAGGATGGTGGCCATGGACCCCGAACTCGAAGCATTCGTCCCGTTCCTGCCGCACACCGACCTCTCCGACCCGGTCACCGCCCGCAAGGTGTTCGCCGAACGCGCCGCCGCCCGGCCCGTACCCGACCTGAGCGACCTGGAGATCGAGGACCGCACCGTCCCCGCCGACCCGGACGTGCCGGTGCGGATCTACCGCCCGCGCGGCGCCCGCGGCGCCGTGGTGTGGATGCACGGCGGCGGCTTCGTCTTCGGCGACCTGGAGACGGAACACCCGTGGGCCGCCCGGCTCGCCCAGGGCTCCGGCGCGGTCGTGGTGTCGGTCGGCTACCGCCGGGCGCCCGAGGACCCGTACCCCGCCGCCCTGGACGACGTGTACGCCGTCCTCGGCTGGCTCGCCGAGCACGCCGCCGACCTGGGCATCGACCCGGACCGGATCGCGGTCGGCGGCCACAGCGCCGGAGCCAACCTGGCCGCCGGGACGGCGCTGCGCGCCCGCGACCAGCAGGGCCCGGCGATCCGCTTCCAGCTCCTCAACGAGCCCGGCCTGGACGACCGGCAGGACACCTGGTCGCAGCGGAACTTCACCGACACCCCGTGGCAGAACCGCGAGAAGGTCACCCTCTCCTGGCACCACTACCTCGCGGGCCGCTCCGCCACGCCGTACGCGGCCCCGGCCCGCGAGGAGGACCTGTCCGGTCTGCCGCCCGCCTACCTCGCGGCGGCCGAGTTCGACCCGCTGCGGGACGAGATCATCGGCTACGCGCTGCGCCTGCTCCGGGTGGGCGTCCCGGTCGAACTGCACCAGTGGCCGGGGACGTTCCACGGCTCGCAGGCGATCATGTCGGCGGCGGTCTCGCAGCGGCAGATCGCCGAGCTCTGCGCCGCCCTGCGCCGCGCCGTCACGGACTGACGGCGCGGCACCTTCCGCGGCTCCTTCCGTGGCACCTTCCGCGGCTCCGGGAGGTCAGCGGACGAAGGCGCGGCGGGCCCGCCAGGTGGTGTGCTCGCGGGAGATGCTCTCCTCGGCGTCGGCCGACAGCCTGGCCCAGCTCTCCTCCGCGTCCGGGGAGTTGAGGTCCAGGGTGGAGAGCCGGCCGGAGATGATCAGCAGTTCACCGGCGGCCAGCAGGTAGGCGGTGGCCAGCGGACGCAGCTGCTGGAGCTGGGTCCAGGCGATCACCGCGGTCGCCGCGGCGGCGAAGGCGGCGAAGACCGGGACGGGGAGGGCGGTGGCCGCGTCGGCGATCGCGGCGGCGGTGCCCAGGATCGTCAGCGCGCCGACCACCAGGCTCCAGTAGGCGGACTGGGACTCGCACGCCTCGGCCCGGGCCCGGTACCAGACCCGCTGCTCGTCGACCCTGGCGCTCAGGTAGCGGGCGCGGCGGGTGGCCAGCGGGGCGGCCCGCAGCTCGCGCAGGCCGTCGCCGACCTCGGGCTCCGTCCCGGGCGGGACGGTGCCCGGGTTCTGATCGAGCAACTGCCCGAGGTGTGCGAGGTGCTGCAGGTAGCGCTCCTCGGCCTCCGCCGAGTCGGCGGGGCCCTGGAACGGATGGGCGCGCACCGCGTACTTCCAGGCCAGCGTCTTGAACGACTCGGCGGCGGCCCGGGCCTCGTGCCAACGGGCCTGGGGATTGGCGCTGCGCAGCCGGAACCAGAACCAGCCGGCTCCGAGGAAGGCGGCGGCGGCGAGCAGCGGGGTGCCGCGCCAGGGCACCGAGCCGATCACGGCGGCCGCGACCAGCAGCAGGAGCTGCCAGCGGTACCAGCGGACGGCCAACTGCCGTCCCTGTAACGAGACCTGGTCGGCCGCCCAGTACTGCTCCGGCAGGATCCGTGTCTCGTCGTCGGGTGAGTTCTGTCGCACCATCGGCTGTGGCCCCCTCCACTCCGGCGCTTCCGACGCAGTCTTCCCCCGCCGGGCCGGCCGCGAACCCCGGAGCGGCGCTGAACTCCCTTTCCCCGGCGGGGCGGAGGAGCGGGGCCGCCCGCGGGGTGGGGGTCCCGCGGGCGGCGGTTCGGTGGGTGGTGCGCGGTTCGGGTCAGGAGAGCTGCCAGTGCTGGAGGGCGCTGCCGGTGTCGGGCTGCTGGGTGAGCAGCGCGCCGTCGGCGGTGGAGGCGGTGGTGAGGAGCAGGCCGCTGTGCTTGGCGGCGACGGTCCAGCCGCCGCCGGGCAGGGCGGTGAGGATCCAGTGCTGGTTGTCGGTCCCGGTGCAGGTCCACTGGATGACGGCGGCGCCGGCGGCGGTGGAGCCGCCGCTGATGTCGGCGCACAGATGGGACGCGGCGTTGGTGAGCGTCCAGCTGCCGTCGGTGTCTGCGCTGAACTGCCACTGCTGGTTGGCGCCGCCGTGCGGGGCCCAGGTGATCAGCTGGGTACCGGTCTTCGTGGAGCTGCCGGGGACGTCCAGGGCCTTGCCGGCGGCGGTCAGGGTGTGGGTGCCGGCGAGGCCGCCGGGCGCGTACGCCTCCAGCTCGTAGAGGGAGTTGCCGTAGGTGGTGCCGCGCTGGGTGGAGTAGAGCCGCAGGTAGCGGCCGCTGCCGCTGAGCCCGCCGAGGTCCTGGACGCCGCCGGTGCCGGTGCTGGTGGAGTACAGGGTGCGCCAGGTGGTGGCGTCGTCGGAGAGCTGGAGCTGGAAGGCCCTGCTGTAGGCGGCCTCCCAGCGGAGGACGACCCGGCCGACGGCCTTGCTGCTGCCGAGGTCGACCTGGATCCACTGCGGGTCGCTGTAGGCGCTGGCCCAGCGGGTGGCGGGGTCGCCGTCGGTGGCGAGCGCGGCGGGGAAGTTCGGCGTCTCGGTGCTGGAGGCGATGGTGGGCCGGTTCTGGGCGAGGTTGCCGGGTTGGCCGGTGCTCGGCCAGGCGGGGTTGTGGCCGATTGCGGCGGTGATCGGGGTGAAGGCGGCGTAGGTGGCGACCGGCTTGGGCGAGCCCCAGGTCTGCTGGGCGAGGCCGCGCAGCGGCTGGAAGATCCCGGCGGCGATCTGCTGCTCGGTCTCGGCGTTGGGGTTGTCGCACCAGACGTGGATCAGCGAACCGGGGTTGCGGGCGGGGTCGTTGAGGGTGTTGCCGCCCTGGAAGAGGTCCGGGGTCCAGGTCTCGTACATCCACTTGGTGTCCGGCTTGGCGCCACCGAGGACGTAATAGGTGGGCGTCCAGGACTCGTTCGCGACGGTGTGCCCGCGGGCGGCCAACTGCTGGGGCGTGAGGCCGTAGTTGTACCAGTACTCGACCAGGATGTCGGCGTTGGGCGTGACGGTGCCGTCGCCGGACTTGATGCCGTCGTTCCACATCCGGGTGGTCTTGCCGGCCGCCCGGACCAGTGCGTCGGACCAGTTGACGAAGCCGTAGTAGGTGTCCTTGGCGGTGGCGTTGGCGCCGTAGTTGGCGCGGGCGTAGGTCAGCAGCTGCGGGTACTGGTTGTAGTCCGTGACGTACTCGTCGGCGCCGATGTGCCAGTACGGCGCGGGGAACAGCGGCAGGTACTCGTTGACCAGGTCCTTGATCAGGGTGTAGGTGCCGGGCAGTGAGAGGTCGATGAACTCGGCGCTGGCGGTGCCGGAGCTGTTCTTCAGCTTGAGCTCGGGGTGGGCGGCCAGGACCGCGTTCATGTGCCCGGGGGTGTCGATCTCCGGGACGATGGTGACGTGGTACTTCTGCCCGAGGGTGACCAGGTCGGCGATGTCCTGCTTGGAGTAGTGGTCGGCGGAGACGACCTCGGGGTGGGTGGAGCTCTCCAGGCGGAAGCCGAAGGTGTCGGAGAGGTGGAAGTGGAAGTAGTTGAGCTTGAGGTAGGCCAGCTCCTTGATGTGCTGCTTCACCCAGTCGACGGTGAAGAACTTCCGGCCCTGGTCGATCATCAGGCCGCGCTCGGACTTGGCCGGCCGGTCCACGGCCGTGCCGGCCGGCACGGTGGCGGACTGGTGCAGCAGTTGGAGGACGGTGCGGGTGCCGTAGAAGGCGCCGGTGTCGGTGGCCGCGCCGATCGCGATGCTCGCACCGACGGTCATCCGGTAGCCCTCGGCGGGCAGCGAGCCGTCGCCGAGGGTGAGGGAGATGTCCCCGGCGCCGGCCGGGCCGGTGGCCACGCTCACCGTCCGGCCCTCCAGCGCGCCGAGGTCGTCGGCGAAGGTGGCTGCCTCGTCGGCGAGTTGGGCGCTGTAGGCCGGGTCGACGACGATCCGGGAGGTATCGGTGAAGGTGAACGCGGTGCCGCTGCCGGCGGTCCACTGGCTGAGCGCCGGGACGGTCTGCGGCGCCGTGGTGGCGGCGGACGCCCGGGTGGCGGCGGTAGCGGCAGGCAGGACGAGGGTGCCGGCGGCGCAGACCGCGGCAGTCAGGAGCCGGAGCAGACGCAAGGGGTCTCCCAGTGACGGGTGATCACGGCAGGGGTGGCTTGTGGTGATCATGACAAGGTATGGACCATCAGTGACCGGTCGCTACTGATCGATGATGGTGACGCGTGAGTGAATGTGCAAGATGCTGTGCGATACCAATCAGGATCGCAAGGCGGTGTCGGTCTTCGATCCATTCGGGCGGTGCGGCCGGGGGAGCGGCTCCCGAATTCTGAAGCCGCAAAGGGTCTAGACCATAACGTGAATGGGTTTAGACCATTGGGTGGAGGATGTGAAAGGCCGTCGCTCGGGGATCCGCGGGAATGGCGGGATTCCTTTCCGGGATCTCTCGCATCCGTGCTGGCCGGAGGCGCTTTGTCGGGCCGGGTGGGGTCGTCGGCCGGGGTGTCGGTCGAGGGATCTTCGTCAGTAAAGCTTCCTGACAGTCGGTCATTTCCCAGGCTCCATTTAAGGTCTAGACCTATTGACAGGTCTGGACCACTGGAGTTGAGTACACCGCGGGTTCCCTGCCCACCCTGCCCGCCCTTTCCCCCACAAGGAGTGGCACATGAACAAGCAGAAGACCGCCGCGCTGCTGTCCGGCGCGCTCGCCGCCGCCGGCCTGGCGGTCATGGTGCCCAGCACCTCGACCGCGGCCGCGGCGTGCGCGGCGCCGTACGCGGCGTCGCAGGTGTACACCGGCGGCATGTCCGCCTCGTACAACGGCCACAACTGGAACGCCAAGTGGTGGACCCAGGGCGAGACCCCGAGTACCGGCGGCTCCGGTGTCTGGGCCGACCAGGGTGCCTGTGGCGGTGGCGGTGGCACCACGCCGAGCCCGAGCGGCACGGCGCAGGCCTGCAACCACCCGGTCTGGGTGGCCGGCACCAACTACACCACCGGCTCGGTGGTGAAGTACGCGCCCAACGGCCAGTACTACATCGCCACCCACGACAACCCGGGCTACGACCCGACCATCTCCACCTGGTTCTGGAGCCCGTACACCTGCACCGGCACGGGCACGCCCAGCCCCAGCCCGAGCACCACCACCCCCAACCCGAGCGGGTTCGTGGTCTCCGAGGCCCAGTTCAACCAGATGTTCCCGAACCGGAACTCCTTCTACACCTACTCCGGCCTGGTCGCGGCCCTGAGCGCCTACCCGGCGTTCGCCAACACCGGCTCGGACACGGTGAAGAAGCAGGAGGCCGCCGCCTTCCTCGCCAACATCAACCACGAGACCGGCGGACTGGTCTACATCGTCGAGCAGAACACCGCCAACTACCCGCACTACTGCGACACCTCGCAGCCGTACGGGTGCCCGGCCGGCCAGGCCGCGTACTACGGGCGCGGCCCGATCCAGCTCAGCTGGAACTTCAACTACAAGGCCGCGGGCGACGCGCTCGGCATCGACCTGCTCAACAACCCGAACCTGGTGCAGACCGACGCGGCCGTCGCCTGGAAGACCGGCATCTGGTACTGGATGACCCAGAACGGCCCCGGCACCATGAC
Source organism: Kitasatospora sp. NPDC048365 (assembly GCF_043200835.1). Classification (NCBI taxonomy): domain Bacteria; kingdom Bacillati; phylum Actinomycetota; class Actinomycetes; order Kitasatosporales; family Streptomycetaceae; genus Kitasatospora; species Kitasatospora sp. NPDC048365. The sequence continues at coordinate 9,903 of NZ_JBICYJ010000024.1, read as the reverse complement.
CCCGCACAACGCGATGGTCAACGGCGCGGGCTTCGGCGAGACCATCCGCTCCATCAACGGCTCGATCGAGTGCAACGGCGGCAACCCCGCGCAGGTGCAGTCCCGGGTCAACGCCTACACCTCCTTCGCCTCCATCCTCGGCGTCCCCACCGGGTCCAACCTGAGCTGCTGACCGACGGACGCAGTCGGATCAGCCCCTCGCCGCGCCCACCTCGCCCACCCGCCCAGCAGTCGGCGGGCGAGGTGGGCGCGGCCTTTTCGGTCCGTCAGGGCGCCGGCGCGAGGTCGAAGACGTGCAGGGCGCTGCCGGCGGTCGCGCTGCCCGCGGGAAGGGTGACCGAGGTGAGCTGCTTGCCCGCGGGCAGGCCGACCTTGGCCAGCCGGAGCGTCGCGGTGTGGTTGTAGGGCGGGGTGCTGGAGGCGTTGTACGGCGTGCTGTGCTGGTTCTGGTAACTCACCTGGGCGGCGAGGGTGTTGCCGCCGGACGGGGTGGTGTTCCACCAGTCGGTGAGGGCCAGGGTGAAGGGCTGCGAGGAGCCGTCGGAGAAGGTCAGCGTGCCCTGCCCGGCCGGGGCGCTGCCGGTGGCGAAGCCCAGGATGCCGAGGGTGGAGCCGCTTCCGCTGACTGCCACCTTCTGGCCGGTGGCGTGCACGTTGTCCGGAGTGCCGTAGCGGCCGGGGTGCCAGGTGAAGGTGACACCGCCGGTGGTGAAGGGCTGCCCGGGCACCAGGCCGGCCGCCTCCAGGGCGTTCCCGGAGAAGGTCCGGCCGCTGTTGGTGGCCGAGGCGTGGTCGTCCGCGGTGGCGTTGTCGTCCCGGGTCACGCCGATCTCGTTGTACAGCCGGGCGATCGGCAGGGCTTCGTCGGCGCCGGCGCCGTTGTACGCGCCGATGTTGGGAGCCCCGCCCGCCGACACCGGGTTGCCGAAGAAGTCCGTGCCGCCGTTGCCCGCGACCGCCGTGCCGGCGCCGAGCGCGGGCGATCCGGAGCGCAGCCGGAAGCCCGCGCCCGTGGCGTCGCCGGTCAGCCGCGGGTCGGCGGTGACCGAATCGGTCGCGCCGGTGGGAACCGCCGTGCCGCCGAAGAACAGGTTGTGGTCGAACACCGACCCGCTGACCGTGGTCCAGGAGGAGCCCGCCGGGGCGACGAAGATGGTGTTCACCATCCGCTTGTCGTTGCCGATGGTGTCGACGATCGGCCGCGACGGGCAGTGGAAGGTGTTGTTGCAGATGTAGTGGGTGCCGGGCTTTCCGCTGGTCTCCACCATCCGGCAGTCGTCCAGGGCGACGTTGCACCGGAGGACGACGTCGGTGCTGCAGGTGCCGGTGACGCTGATGTCGCAGTCCCAGGCGGTGGCGTCGAACGTGGACGGCTTGCTGCTGCCCACGGTGTTGTACTGGAACGTCGGGTCGCTGCTGTTGTGCGGCCACATGCCGGCGAAGTTCCCGGCGACGAACGGGTAGGCGCCCAGGCCGCGTCGGCCCCGGTCTTGTCGCCCCGACCGGCGGTGTGGTCCGCCTCCAGCGCGGTGAGTGCGATCCCGGCCTTGTCGGCGGTGGTGGTGGACTCCACCAGCACGCCCGCGCGCTTCGCCCGGACCGCCGCGTTGTTCTGTACCCGCAGGTCCCGGACCGTCCACCAGGACTGGTCGGTCAGGGGGACGGCGGAGTCCGCGCCCGCGGTCCCGGCGGCCGCGGCCGAGATGCGTCGATGCGTCCGAGGAGTGGCATCGGAAGCCTTTCCGGTGGGGGTGAGGCGGGGTGGTTCGAGGAGGGCGGGCGGGGGGTGTCAGCCCACCACCGTGAAGCCCTCTTTCCGCAGCTCGTCGACGGAGACCCGTTCCGCGGTCTCCAGCGCCGGCTCGATGGAGGCGCTGCCGGGCCGGATCGACGCGAAGGACGACTTGAGCGAGGCATGGGTGCGCATGGTGGCCGGTCCCCACTGCCAGCCGGGCTGGATGGCCTCGGCCGACTGCGCGGACAGGCCGTACAGGTCCTGGCCCTGGAAGAACGAGGACTTGAAGGCCTCGCGGGCGACCGGGACGAGGTTCGGCGCGGCCGGGTACATCGAGGAGGTTCCGGTGGCGATCCGGGCCTGGATCCCCTCGGCGGTGGTGGTGGCCCACAGCGCGAACCGCACCGCGGCGGCGGCCCTGCGACTGTCCTTGGCCACCGCGAAGGTCGAGCCGCCGAGCATGCCACTGGCGGACCGGTCGCCCCAGCACGGCATCGGCGCGGCGGCCCACTTGCCCGCGTCGTCCGGCACCGTCGACCCCAGCACGCCACCGCCCCAGGACGCCCCGAGGTAGCCCACCGTCTCGCCCTTCTGCAGCGAGGCGGTCCACTCGGCGCTGAACGACGGCGTCACCCGCACCAGGTCCTCACGGATCAGCCGCTCCCAGTAGGCGGCCACCCGGCGGGTCGGCGGATCGTCCACGTCGATGCTCCAGGTGTCGCCGAAGCCGGTGAACCAGTGTCCGCCGCCCTGCCAGGCGAGCGCCGCGAAGGTGGCCGGGTCGTCCGGGAAGAACGTGGCGATCCTGGCGTTCGGCTCCGCCTGCCGGATCCGCTGCGCCGCGGTGCGGAACTCGTCCCAGGTCCTCGGCGGCTTGACGCCCGCGCGGGCGAAGACGTCCTTGCGGTAGTAGAAGAGCTGCGGCGCGACGTCCAGCGGGAGCGCCCACACGGCCCGGCGGAAGGTGGTCAGCTCCATCGCCTGGGACAGGTAGCGGTCCTGGGTGCCGGCGGGCAGCGCGCCGGTGAGCTCCTGGACCTGGCCGCGGGTCACGTAGTCGGGCAGCTGCAGGTACTCGACGTTGAACAGGTCGGGGCCGGTGCTGGCCCTGAGCGCCTCGGTGATCCTGGCGTAGCCCCCGGCGTTGCCGGACGGGATCTCCTTGAACTCGACGCGGACGTCGGACTGTGCGGCGTTGAACGCGGCGACCGTCTCCCGGGTGCCCTTGGCCCAGCCCCAGAGGGTGACGGCCTCGGTGGAGGAGCCGGTCGTCCCGTCCGAGGGGCCGTCAACCGGGGAGCAGGCGGAGGCGAAGGCCGTGGCGGCCGTCGAGGCCGCGGCGAGGGCCAGGAGCCGGCGTCGAGTCAGGCCGATCGGCCGGGGGGAGCTGAGCATGCGGGACATAGTGATCGCGCGACTGATCGAGGTCAAGACTTTTGTACCGAATGATCAAACGATCAAAAAGGTGGAGTGCGTACGGTGATTCGATCCGGCGGGGCGCGAGAAGCGCGTCGGCGACCCCGATGACATTGCCGCCGGATTCGGTGCAACCTCCTCCGCGTCCCGTGCGTGGCACGGGTGGATGCAGGGGGCGTCCGATCGAGCGGACGGAGCGGCACACGGGATGACCGACGAGGAGTACAGCGCGTTCTACCTGTCCTCGTTCTCCCTACTGGTACGGCAGTTGTACGCCATGACCGGGGATTTCAGCGAGGCGCAGGACGCCGTCCAGGAGGCGTTCGTACGGGGCTGGGGCAGACGCGCCCGGTTCTCGTCCGACGACGGGCCGCCGGAGGCGTGGATCCGGACGGTCGCCTGGCGGCTGGCCGTCAGCCGGTGGCGGCGTGCCCGCCGCGGCCGGGTCCTGGAACGGGAACGCGTGCACGGGCTGCCGCAGGAGACGGCCGGGCCGGGGCCCGAGCACACCGCCCTGGTGGCGGCGCTGCGCAGACTCCCGGCCGTGCAGCGGCAGGCCGTCGTGCTGTTCCACCTGTGCGACCTGAGCCTGCAGCAGATCGCGGAGGAGACGGGGACGGCGGTCGGCACCATCAAGGCCCGCCTCTCCCGCGGGCGCGCCGCGCTCGCCGAGTACCTGAGCGACGAACCGGAGGCGGGCGGCGCCCTCCGGCACCCGGAGAGGATGAACCACTGTGCCTGAGCTGGAGGACGACTCGCGCTCCGAGTACGAGGACCGGATCTCCTCGGCGCTGCGTGGGCTCTGCGCCGAGGCGCCGGCGGCGCTGCCGCTGCCGTACGACACGGTGCGCCGCCGGGGCAAGGGCCGCAGGAGCAGGCGGCGGGCGGCGGCGCTGGCGGCGGTTGCGGTGTGCGCGGTGGGTCTGCTGGGCTCGGCGGCGATTCTGCCGGGGCGTCAGCAGGGTTCCGTCGCGCCGCCGGTCACCGCGTCGACGCCCGTGCCGAGCACCGGCGAGAGCGCCCCGCCCGCGAGGGAGGTGGCCGGCTATGTGGACCTGGCCGCGCACGCGGTCCGGGTCCAGGCCGGCGGCGCGACCCTGCGGACCATGCCCGCGACCGCGGGGCGTCCCGCCTATCCCACCCCGACGGGCGCCATGAAAGTGGCGGACAAGCAGGCTTCGCTGCACGTGAGCAGCAGCACCGGGCCGACGATCCAGCCGTCCGGCGGCGGCGAGTACGACCTCACGCTCGACTGGTGCGTGCGGCTGCTCGCCGAGGACGGCCGCTCGACGTACGTCTGCGCCATGAACTGGTACGGGCCGGCCGTCCTGGGCCGCGAGAACCGCACCTTCGGGGCGGTCGGCCTCGGCACCGAGGACGCCCGGTGGTTCTTCGACAACGTGCGGGTCGGAGACCCCGTCCAGGTGGTGAATCCCGAATCGCCCGTTCCCGGCAGCACACCGGGGTGAGGCAGGGCGGGGGCGCCGGAGAGCGCAGCCCGAGCCGCCCTCCGACCGCCGCCGCCTCCGCGACCGCTGACCCCGCGACCGCTGACCCCGCCGCCGCCCGGGCGCAGCGGCCGCGCGGCGAACGGAACTGCCGCGACGCGTGCGATGCGCGGGGCAGGGGAGGACTCCCAGGTCGGCGTCGGACGGGGGCCCTCGACGTCACCGGCGCCCGCGCGGCAGGATGGAGCGGCTGCCGGCCGGCCGACGGCTACCGGGGGCCGATCGTCGACCGCTTCCGAATCGAGTACCGCATGAGCTCCGCCCCTCGCCCCCTGCTGCTGCCCGACGGCGAGCCCGCCGCCCGGGCCTGGACCCTCGATCCGGCAATGAGGCACCTCAACCACGGCTCGTTCGGCGCGGTTCCGCGGGTCGCCCAGCAGGAGCAGCAGCGGCTGCGGGCGGAGATGGACCGCGCGCCGGTGGTGTGGTTCCCCGGGCTGCCGCGCCGGGTCGCGACGGCCAGGGCGGAGGTCGCGGAGTTCCTGCGGGTCGAGGCGCGCGACCTCGCCCTCGTCCCCAACGCCAGCGCCGGGGCCAGCGTCGTCTACGGCAGCCTTCCGGCCCGGCCGGGCGGCGAGATCCTGGTGACCGACCACGGCTACGGCGCCGTCACCATGGGCGCCGAGCGGCTGGCCCGGCGCTGGGGCGGCACGGTCCGCACGGCGCGGGTCCCCCTCGACGCCTCCGCCGAGCAGGCCACCGCGGCGGTCCTCGCCGAGATCACCGACCGGACCGCACTCGTCGTCCTCGACCACATCACCTCGGCGACCGCCCGCTGGATGCCCGTGGAGCAGATCGGCGCCGCCGCCCGGGCAGCCGGCATCCCGCTGCTGATCGACGGCGCGCACGTCCCGGGCCTCGCCGAGGACCCGCTGGCCGGCCTGGAGTTCGACGTGTGGGTCGGCAACCTGCACAAGTTCGGCTGCGCGCCGCGCGGCGCCTCCGCCCTCGTGGTCCGCAGCGACATCCGCGACCTCCTCCACCCGCTGATCGACTCGTGGGGAGCCCGGGAACCCTTCCCCGAGCGCTTCGACACCCAGGGGACCCTCGACGCCACGAGCTACCTGGCGGCACCGACCGCGCTGGACTTCGTCGAGAACACCTGGGGCTGGAAGACCGCCCGCCGCTACCTGGGCGAACTGGCCGACTACGCCGAGCGGATCGTCGGCGCGGCCTTCACCGAGCTGACCGGCGAAAGCTCCACCGTCGACGTCGGCATGCCCGTCAACGCGCTGCGCCTGGTCCGGCTCCCCGCCGGCCTGGCCGGCACCCGCCTGGACGCCGACGCCCTGCGCGACCGGGTGGCGGCCGAACTCGGCGTCGAGGCAGCCTTCACCAGCCTCGGCGGGGTCGGCTACTTCAGGCTCTCCACCCACGTCTACAACACCGCCGCCGACTACGAGTACTTCGCCGAACGGTGCGTCCCCACACTCACCGACTGGGCCCGCGAAGCCCGCCGCACGCTCTGACCGCACAGCGCGACGCGCAACGGCTCGGGCCGCCCGGCGGGACTCACCCTCGCGGTCAAGACCGCTCGCCCAGCTCGACGCGCTCGACACGGCGGGCGATCGGGCCTGACCTGCCGCACTGCCGGCGGGGGAGAAGCACAGGTCGGGCCGGGGCCCCGGTCGAGTCAGCGGCCCGCCGCGGCGCCGGCGGGGCCGGTGGGGTCGGTCGACGTCGGCCGGGGGTGCGGGGCGGGGTCGTCCGCGCCGAGGGCCGCGAGCAGGCGGAGGCCGTCCTCGGCGGGACTGCCGGGGGTCGCGGCCAGGACCAGCAGCTCCATGCCCGGCTCGTCGGGGAGCGCGAAGTTCTCCTGGTGGAGTTCCAGCAGTCCGACCAGCGGGTGGTTGTACGCCTTGCGCCCGTGGGTGCGGGCGCGGACGTCCGCGCGGGCCCAGAGGCGGCGGAAGCGCTCGCTGCCCATGGCCAACTCGCCGATGAGCGAGGCGAGTCGGGGGTCGTCGGGGTACCGGCCGGCGGCCAGGCGCAGGTGTCCGACCACGTCGAGGGTGCAGGTCTCCCAGTCCGCGTACAGGCCGCGTTCGGCCTCCTCCAGGAAGATGTGCCGGGCGGTGTTCAGGCCCGGAACGGGCCGGCCGAAGAGGAGCGCGGCGAGCCGGTTCCCGGCGAGGACGTCGAGGCGGTGGTCCATGAGCAGCGCGGGGGCACCGGAGACCAGATCGAGGACGCGCAGCAGCTCCGGGCGGACCCTGCTGCTGGGCGTCCGTGCGCGGCGCCGGCGCTGCCGGGCGAGGCGGAACAGGTGCCCGCGTTCGGTCGCGTCGAGGTCGAGGACCCGGGCGAGGGCGTCGAGGACCTGCTCGGAGGGCTGGGTCGCGCGGCCCTGTTCCAGCCGCACGTAGTAGTCGACGCTCACCCCGGACAGGTGCGCGACCTCCTCGCGGCGCAGCCCTTCGACCCGGCGGCGGCGGTCGGTGGGGATACCGGCGGCCGCGGGGTCGACCCGGGAGCGGCGGGTCCGCAGGAAGCTCGCGAGATCGTCCATGCCCGTCAGTATGGCTGCGAACGGGCCCGCGAGGGTGGCCCTGCCAGTACCAGGAAGTCCCGTCCGACGGAAACGCCGCCCCTGAACACCGGGCGCCGCGCCGTCCAGGATCGAAGGCATCCGATCCCGAGGAGTTCCCATGAAGACGCTGATCGTCCACGCCCACCCGGAGCCCCGGTCGCTGAACGGCTCGCTGAAGGACCTCGCGGTGGCCACGTTGGAGCGCGCCGGCCACCAGGTGCGGGTGAGCGACCTGTACGCGATGAACTGGAAGGCGGTGGTGGACGCCGCGGACTACGGGCCCGAAGCCTCGGACCCGCTGAAGGTCGCCCAGGACTCGGGCCGGGCCTTCGACACGGGCACGCTCACGGCCGACGTGCTGGCCGAGCAGGAGAAGCTGCTGTGGGCCGACACGATCATCTTCCAGTTCCCGCTGTGGTGGTACACCATGCCCGCGATCCTCAAGGGCTGGGTGGACCGGGTCTTCACCTACCGCTTCGCGTACGGCGTCGGCGAGCACAACGACACCAAGTACGGCGAGCGCTTCGGCGAGGGCACCCTCGCGGGCCGCCGGGCCCTGCTGTCGGTCACCGCCGGCGGCCCCCGGTCGCACTACGCCGCCCGCGGGATCAACGGCCCGATCGACGACCTGCTGTTCCCGTTCCAGCACGGCATCCTCTACTACCCGGGCATCGACGTGCTGCCGCCTTTCGTCCTGTACGGCACCGACCGGATGACCGGCGACGACTACCCGGCGGTCGCCAAGGCCTGGGAGCAGCGCCTGCTCACCCTGGAGTCGACCGAGCCCATCGCCTTCCGCCGGCAGAACTTCGGCGACTACGCGATCCCCTCGCTGCACCTGAAGGAAGGACTGGAGCCCGCGGGCCGCACGGGCTTCGGACTGCACGTGCGCGGCTGACCCGCGGATCCTGGGAGGCAGCCGCCCGGAGCGCGCAGCACAAGGAATCACTGCACCCACGTCGACTCGCGCGCGAGACCAGCTACTTGGTGCCCCGCCGTCGGCCTTCGAAGGCCGACGGCGGGGCCGGCCGCTCAGGCGGCTGTGGCGTTGCTGCGGGCAGGAGCCCGTGACGTTCCCTCTCTGGTACCGGGGACAGCTGGAAGAGACTGCCCGGGCAGTCGCCGCGAGCCGCTGACAGCCCGAGGCGGTCCGCGACCGTCGCGGGCCCCGGCAGCGCCGGATTCCGGGCGGGACCGTTCGGGCGAAAGCACCGGGCCGTTCGGCCGATCCCGGGGTGTCGCCGCCCCGCCGGTGCCGTGGGGTCGAGATGTACTGACCCGCGTGTCTGTTGCGAGAACGATTCGGCGCCCGGCGCCGCGGCACGCCGCGGCCCTGGTCACCGCAGGGATCCTCAAGGTCGTCGCGGTGATCCCCGCCCACAACGAGCAGGAGCAGATCGCCGAGGCGATCGGCTCGCTGCTGGCCCAGCGCCTGAGGCCGGCGAGGATCGTGGTGATCGCGGACAACTGCACCGACGCCACGGCCGAGATCGCAGCCCGCTACCCGGTCGAGGTCGTCACCACGGTGGGCAATCGGCACCGGAAGGCCGGCGCCCTGAACCAGGTTCTGGAAGCACTGCTGCCCACCCTGGATCCCTGGGACGCGGTCCTGGTGATGGATGCCGACTCGGTCCTCGACCCCGGCTTCATCAAGGCGGCCGTCCGACACCTCGCCGACCCGGGTGTGCCTGCCGTCGGCGGAACCTTCGCCGGCAAGCCCGGCGGCGGCCTGGTGGGCGCACTGCAGCGCAACGAATACGCCCGCTACGCCCGCGACCTGCGCCGCCGTCAGGGAAAGACCCTGGTGCTGACCGGCACCGCCACCCTGTTCCGCGCCCACGTCCTGGACGAGGTGCTGCGCGCCCGCCGAGCGGGTGTACTGCGAGGCGGACCGGCCGTGTACGACACGCAGGTGCTCACCGAGGACAACGAGCTCACCCTGGCGATCCGCCACCTCGGGCACCGCATCATCGCCCCGCCCGAATGCACGCTGCTCACCGAGGTCATGCCCACCTGGGCGGACCTGTTCCGCCAGCGCCTGCGCTGGAAGCGCGGAGCCATCGAGAACCTGAAGGCCTACGGCTGGACCCCGGTCACCCGCGAGTACTGGGCCCGCCAACTTCTCGCCGTCGTGGGTCTGTTCGCCCTCACCGCCTACCTCGTCTCGCTGGTGTGGGCAGCGGTGACCGGCGGATTCCACTTCAACCCGCTGTGGACCGGTGTGACCGCCGTCATCGCACTCGAGCGCATCGTCACGGTCCGCAGCCGAGGCCCCGCCATGATGGCCCTCGCCGGCCTCCTCATCGTGGAGATGGCCTTCGACATCCACCTCCAAGCCGCCCAGGCCAAAGCGTTCTGGGACACCCTCCGCAACACCGAAAGGACCTGGTAACCACCATGTACAACGCCACCCCCGGCCTCGCCACCGGAAGCCTCGCCGCCACCGGCACCGGAAGCCTCTGGCTCGGCCTCGCCGCCTTCACCCTCGTCACGGCCGGCTGCGCGCTCATGCGCCTGGTCCCGCGCGGCGCCCGCTGATCCGACGGCGCTGCGCACCCGGGCCGGCTGAGTCCGGAGAGCCCGGAGGCGGAGGCATACTCCCGAGTGGCGGGGGGGGGGGGGGGGGGGGGGGGGGGGGGGGGGGGGGGGGCCGCGCCCGCCGGCGGGGGGGGCGGGGGCCCCGCCGGGCCCCCCCCCCCCCCCCCCCCCCGCCG
>NZ_JBICYJ010000023.1:0-145225 GCF_043200835.1 Kitasatospora sp. NPDC048365 | reverse complement strand
TTACATTCCGAACCCGGAAGCTAAGCCTCACAGCGCCGATGGTACTGCAGGGGGGACCCTGTGGGAGAGTAGGACGCCGCCGAACAATCATTCAGAGAAAGCCCCTCCCGGGTTCCGGGAGGGGCTTTCTTGCGTTCACCCTCGGGTGGAATCCAGGTGGAATTCAGGCCGCGGTCATCAGCTCGGTCAGTTCGGCGTCGGTGGCGTCGGACGGGAGCCTGGCGGCGAAGGTGTAGCCCTCGTCGCAGAACACCACGCCGAGCCCGGCGGGGACGAGCCGGCGGAAGGCGATGGCCAGCCGCACGGCGTCGTGCCACGGGACGTCGAGGTACAGGCCGGTGCCGTCCTCGGGGAGGTGGACCTCGCCGGGGCCGTCGGGGGTGGGGAGCAGCCAGCCGCGGCCGGGGGAGGGCTCGGCGTCCGGCCAGTGGGCGTGGACGGTGGGCGCGAGTGCTGCCCGGGTGACCGGCCCGCGGGCCGGGTCGCCGTCGATGAACACCATGAACGTCGCCATGGTCGGTTGGTCTATCAGCCGGTACTGACAGTCGGCGGAGGGGTGGCCCGGCGGCCCGGGGAGCGGCTCAGAGGGCGAGTTTGAAGCCCAGGTGGGAGGCGGTGAAGCCGAGGCGCTCGTAGAAGCGGTGGGCGTCGGTCCGGCTGGCGTCGGAGGTGAGCTGGACCAGGGTGGCGTCGAGGCCGCGGGACGTGGTGACGGCCCATTCGATGAGGTCGGTGCCGAGGCCGGCGCCGCGTTCGTCGGCGTGGATGCGGACGGCCTCGATGACGGTGCGGGTGGCGCCGCGGCGGGAGAGGCCGGGGACGAGGGTGAGTTGGAGGGTGCCGACGACGCGGCCGGCGCGTTCGGCGACGACCAGGTGCTGGTGCGGGTCGGCGGCGATGGTGGCGTAGGCGGCCCGGTAGGGGGTGAGGTCGTCGGGGGATTCGCGGGTGGCGCCGAGGGGGTCGTCGGCGAGCATCGCGACGATGGCGGGGAGATCGTCCGCGGTGGCGGGCCGGATCAGCAGGTCGCTCGTGTCGGTCATGATCGCGACCATACTCGGTGGGATGTCGGTGCCAGGAGGTACGGTGCGTGCGGACGGTCACCGGTATCGAGAGGGGGCCCCGTGCGTGCGGAGCAGCAGGCCGACTCGGCCAAGCAGGCGGTGCCGCGTCAGCTCGCCCAGGTGGAGGGTGTGCTGGAGCGGATCACGTACGCCAACGAGGAGACCGGTTACACGGTCGCCAGGGTGGACACGGGGCGCGGGGCGAACGATCTGCTGACGGTGGTCGGGGCGCTGCTGGGGGCGCAGCCGGGGGAGTCGCTGCGGCTGTTCGGCCGCTGGGGGTCGCATCCCCAGTACGGGCGGCAGTTCACGGTGGAGAACTACACGACGGTGCTGCCGGCGACGGTGCAGGGGATCCAGCGGTACCTGGGGTCGGGGCTGATCAAGGGGATCGGTCCGCGGTTCGCGGAGCGGATCGTGGAGCGGTTCGGGGTCGACACGCTCGACGTGATCGAGAACGAGCCGGGCCGGCTGATCGAGGTGCCGGGGCTGGGGCCGAAGCGGACGAAGAAGATCGCGGCGGCGTGGGAGGAGCAGAAGGCCATCAAGGAGGTGATGGTCTTCCTGCAGACGGTCGGGGTGTCGACGTCGCTGGCGGTGCGGATCTTCAAGAAGTACGGGGACGGCTCCATCGGGGTGGTGAAGGAGCGGCCGTACCAGTTGGCGTCGGACGTGTGGGGCATCGGTTTCCTGACGGCGGACCGGATCGCGCAGGCGGTGGGGATCCCGCACGACTCTCCGGAGCGGGTGAAGGCGGGGTTGCAGTACGCGCTGTCGCAGAGCAGTGATCAGGGGCACTGCTTCCTGCCGGAGGAGCGGCTGATCGCGGACGGGGTGAAGCTGCTGCAGGTGGACGTGGGGTTGGTGATCGACTGCCTGGCGGAGCTGGTGGCGGCGGAGGGGGTGGTGCGCGAGCGGGTGCCGGGTGAGGGCGGGGAGCCGGTGAGCGCGGTGTACCTGGTGCCGTTCCACCGGGCGGAGATCTCGCTGTCGAACCAGGTGCTGCGGCTGCTGCGGGCGGACGCGGACCGGATGCCGGCGTTCGCGGGGGTGGACTGGGACGCGGCGCTGGGCTGGCTGGCGCGGCGGACGGGGACGGAGCTGGCGGCGGAGCAGCGGGAGTCGGTGCGGCTGGCGCTGACCGAGAAGGTGGCGGTGCTGACGGGCGGGCCGGGGTGCGGCAAGTCGTTCACGGTGAAGTCGATCGTGACGTTGGCGTTGGCGAAGCGGGCGAAGGTGGTGCTGGCGGCTCCGACGGGCCGGGCGGCGAAGCGCCTGTCGGAGCTGACGGGGGTGCAGGCGTCCACGGTGCACCGGTTGCTGGAGTTGAAGCCGGGCGGGGACGCGGCGTTCGACCGGGACCGGCCGTTGGACGCGGATCTGGTGGTGGTGGACGAGGCGTCGATGCTGGACCTGATTCTGGCGAACAAGCTGGTGAAGGCGGTGGCGCCGGGGGCGCACCTGTTGTTCGTGGGGGACGTGGACCAGCTGCCGTCGGTGGGGGCGGGCGAGGTGCTGCGGGACCTGCTGGCGCCGGGGAGTCCGGTGCCGTCGGTGCGGCTGACGCAGATCTTCCGGCAGGCGCAGCAGTCCGGGGTGGTGGTGAACGCGCACCGGATCAACGAGGGTCTGCCGCCGGTGACGGAGGGTCTGCCGGACTTCTTCCTGTTCGCGGAGGAGGACGCGGAGCGGGCGGCGGGTCTGACGGTGGACGTGGTGGCGCGGCGGATCCCGCAGCGGTTCGGTCTGGATCCGCGGCGGGACGTGCAGGTGCTGGCGCCGATGCACCGGGGGCCGGCGGGTGCGGGGGCGTTGAACACGCTGCTCCAGGCGGCGGTCACTCCGGCGAGGGACGGTCTGGCGGAGCGTCGGTTCGGTGGGCGGACGTTCCGGGTGGGCGACAAGGTGACGCAGGTCCGGAACAACTACGAGAAGGGGCAGAGCGGGGTCTTCAACGGCACCGTGGGTGTGGTGACGTCACTGAGTGTCGACGACCAGCGGCTGACGGTGCTGACCGACGAGGACGAGGAGGTGCCGTACGACTTCGACGAGTTGGACGAGTTGGCGCACGCGTACGCGGTGACGATCCATCGTTCGCAGGGCAGCGAGTATCCGGCGGTGGTGATTCCGGTCACTACGTCGGCGTGGACGATGTTGCAGCGGAACCTGCTCTACACGGCGGTGACGAGGGCCAGGAAGCTGGTGGTCCTGGTGGGTTCGCGGCGGGCGATCGCGCAGGCCGTACGGGCCGTCAGCGCAGGTCGCAGGCACTCCGCGTTGGACCACAGGTTGGCAAGTGGATGATCGTCCAGGGGTGGTGTACGTTCAGAGGTTGTCTTGACGTGAAGAGATTTAGGGCGGAACCTGGTCAGGTGCCGATCTTGTCCGGATCCCACCGGCAGCGGCCGTGGCTTTTGGACACCCTGGTTCTTGTCGGGACCGGGCCCACTCGGCCCACCCGGGTGCGCGACTGTCCCTCGGATGGGGGATCGTAGGAACAGTCAGGGCACTCGGATGAGCATTCATTTCGTCGGTGAGGAAGACGTGAGCGACAAATCGGTAGTACTGCGGTACCAGGACGGCGAGTACGAGTACCCCGTCGTCGAGAGCACTGCGGGCAACGCCGGCTTCGACATCTCGAAGCTGCTCCCGCAGACCGGCCTGGTCACCCTGGACAACGGCTTCGGCAACACCGCCGCGTACAAGTCCGCGATCACCTTCGTGGACGGTGACAATGGCATCCTGCGCTACCGCGGCTACCCGATCGAGCAGCTGGCAGCCAAGGGCGACTTCATCGAGACCGCCTACCTGCTGATCAACGGCGAGCTTCCGACCGCCGACCAGCTCTCGGCCTTCAACGCCGAGATCACCAACCACACCCTGCTGCACGAGGACGTCAAGCGCTTCTACCAGGGCTTCCCGCGGGACGCCCACCCGATGGCGATGCTGTCCTCGGTGGTCGGCGGCCTGGCGACGTTCTACCCGGAGAGCCACAACCCGTTCGACGCGGCCCAGCGCCACCTGTCGACGGTCCGCCTGCTGGCGAAGCTCCCCACCATCGCCGCGTACGCGTACAAGAAGGCGATGGGCCAGCCCTTCGTCTACCCGCGCAACGACCTGAGCTACGTCGAGAACTTCCTCCGGATGACCTTCGCGGTCCCCGCCGAGGACTTCGAGATCAACCCGGTCGTCGTGAACGCGCTGGACAAGCTGCTGATCCTGCACGCGGACCACGAGCAGAACTGCTCGACCTCGACCGTGCGCCTGGTCGGTTCCAGCCACGCCAACCTGTTCGCCTCGATCTCGGCCGGCATCTCGGCGCTCTGGGGCCCGCTGCACGGCGGCGCCAACCAGGCGGTGCTGGAGATGCTGGAGCAGATCCAGAAGGACGGCGGCGACGTCGACGCGTTCATCCGCAAGGTGAAGAACCGCGAGGACGGCGTCAAGCTGATGGGCTTCGGCCACCGCGTGTACAAGGCCTTCGACCCGCGCGCCGCGCAGGTGAAGCTGCTGGCGCACGAGGTGCTCGGCCAGCTCGGCAAGTCCGACGAGCTGCTGGACATCGCGCTCAAGCTGGAGGAGCACGCGCTGAAGGACGACTTCTTCGTCTCGCGCAAGCTCTACCCGAACGTGGACTTCTACACCGGCCTGATCTACCGCGCCATGGGCTTCCCGACCAGCATGTTCACCGTGCTGTTCGCGCTCGGCCGGCTGCCCGGCTGGATCGCCCACTGGCACGAGATGATCAACGACCCGACCAGCCGGATCGGCCGTCCGCGGCAGATCTACACCGGGGTCGAGATCCGCGACTACGTCGAGCTCGGCGCCCGCTGACACCCGCGCACCCCGGTGCGCACGAAGGGCCCGGTCGCTCCCTACGGGGAGTGGCCGGGCCCTTCGGCGTGCTGTGCAGAGTGCGGCGCACGACGCCCGGGGCGGGTGTCCGAGGCAGAAACGGCCGCTCAAAGCGTTCCTGATCCGGGTCCGCCCCGGCGCCGTGCGCGATGGCCGCCGAGGGATCGGCAGCCGTCCGGGGCCCGCCGGAGCCCCGCTCTACAAAAGGTAAGACGTAATGGGGGGCGCAAAGTTACGGCTGGGGGGTGTGAGTTGCCTCTCTCCACGCTCCGTGTGCGGCCGCGTACCGCTCGGGCGGCCTTCCGGGAGGGTCGCGCGGGGGCGGTCCATATCACATGTGCCGCCGGACGCGCTGCGTCACCCTCCCCACTGTCATCGCAACCCAGCGTGATAGGAATCGTCCCAATCCGGTACGGACCGCCCGGCGTTCGTCCCGGAGCGGTGAACGGGTCAGGGAGGGAGTGCGCAGATGGCCAGGAACGTCGTCGTCACCGGTGGTGGCACCGGCATCGGCTTGGAGGTGGCCCGCCGGTTCACCCGGGCCGGCGAGCGGGTCGTGATCGTCGGCCGCCGTCGGGCCGTGCTGGAGAGCGCCGCCGCCGAACTCGGACCCCAAGTCACCCCGCTGGTCTGCGACCTCGCCGACCCGGACGCCGTCGAGGCGGCGCTGGCCGAGCTGCCCGGCGAGATCGACGTCCTGGTCAACAACGCGGGCAGCCGGGAGACCGTGATCGGGGCGGGCCCGCACGCGGCGCTGGCCCGCTGGCGCGGCGACTTCGAGCGCAACGTGCTGACCGCGGTGCTGCTCACCGAGTCGATCCGGGACCGGCTCACCCCGGGCTCCGGTCGGGTGGTCACCGTCTCCTCGATCGCCGCGCTGCGCGGCGCCGGCTCCTACGGCGCGGCCAAGGCCTCGCTGCACGCCTGGAACCACTTCCTGGCCGCCCAGCTCGGCCCGTCCGGCATCACCGCGAACATCGTGGCGCCGGGCACGGTGTCGGGGACGGAGTTCTTCGGCCCCCGGCTGGACGACGCGGAGGTGGCCCGCCGGGCCGCCCGGACGCTGGTCGGGCGGATCGGCGAGTCCGGTGAGGTCGCCGCTGCCGTGTACTTCCTGGCCTCGCCGGAGGCCGGGTTCGTCACCGGCGAGATCCTGCACTGCAACGGCGGCGAGCTGCTCGGGCGCTGACCGCTCAGGCCGCCGCCGCCCGGAACTTGCGCAGCCGCAGGCTGTTGGTCACCACGAAGACCGAGGAGAAGGCCATCGCGGCGCCCGCCACCACCGGGTTGAGCAGCCCCGCCGCGGCGAGCGGGATCGCCGCCACGTTGTAGGCGAAGGCCCAGAACAGGTTGCCCTTGATGGTGGCCAGGGTGCGGCGGGCGAGGCGGATCGCGTCCGCGGCGGCGAGCAGGTCGCCGCGGACCAGGGTGAGGTCGGCGGCCTCGATCGCGGCGTCGGTGCCGGTGCCCATGGCGAGGCCGAGGTCGGCCTGGGCGAGGGCGGCGGCGTCGTTGACCCCGTCGCCGACCATGGCGACGACCCGGCCCTCGCCCTGGAGGCGCCGGACGGCGGCGACCTTGTCCTGGGGCAGGACCTCGGCGATCACCTGCTCGGGGGCGATGCCGACCTCGGCGGCGACGGCCTCGGCGACGAGGCGGTTGTCGCCGGTCAGCAGGACCGGGGTCAGGCCGAGCTCGCGCAGCCGGGCGACGGCCTCGGCGCTGGTGGGCTTGACCGCGTCGGCGACCTCCAGGACGGCGCGGGCCCGGCCGTCCCAGCCGACCGCGACGGCGGTGCGGCCGGCGCGTTCGGCCGCGGTCTTCGCCGCGGCCAGCTCGGGTGGCAGGTGCTGGGCCCAGTCGGCGAGCAGGGCCTCGCGGCCGGCGAGGACGGCGTGTCCGTCGACGACGCCCTGGACGCCCAGGCCCGGGACGTTCTCGAAGCCGTCGACGGCGGGCAGGGTGCCGAGCTTCTCGGCGGCGGCGGTGGCGACGGCTTGGGCGATGGGGTGCTCGGAGGCGTGCTCCAGGGCGCCGGCCAGCCGCAGCGCCTCGGTCTCGTCGGTGCCCTCGGCGGTGTGGACGGCGAGCAGGGTCATCCGGCCGGTGGTGACGGTGCCGGTCTTGTCCAGGACGACGGTGTCGACCCGGCGGGTGTTCTCCAGGACCTCCGGGCCCTTGATCAGGATGCCGAGCTGGGCGCCGCGGCCGGTGCCGACCATGAGGGCGGTCGGGGTGGCCAGGCCGAGGGCGCACGGGCAGGCGATGATCAGCACCGCCACGGCGGCGGTGAACGCCTCGGTGGGGCTGTCCGAGACCAGCAGCCAGGTGACCAGGGTGCCGAGGGCGATCAGGATCACCACGGGGACGAAGACGGCGGAGATCCGGTCGGCGAGGCGCTGGGCGGCGGCCTTGCCGTTCTGCGCGTCCTCGACGAGCCTGGCCATCCGGGCGAGCTGGGTGTCGGCGCCGACCCGGGTGGCCTCGACGACCAGGCGGCCGCCGGCGTTGACGGTGGCGCCGGTGACGGTGTCGCCGGGCCCGACCTCGACCGGGACGGACTCGCCGGTGAGCATCGAGGCGTCCACCGCGGAGGTGCCCTCGACCACCGTCCCGTCGGTGGCGATCTTCTCGCCGGGCCGGACCACGAAGCGCGAGCCGACCGCCAGCTGCGCGACCGGGACGCGGACCTCGCGCCCGCCCTGCAGCACCGCGACGTCCTTGGCACCGAGGTCGAGCAGCGCGTGCAGCGCGGCGCCCGCGCGGCGCTTGGAACGGGCCTCCAGCCAGCGGCCGAGCAGGATCAGCGTGGTGACCGCCGCGGCGGTCTCCAGGTAGAGCGTGGAGGCGGCGTCGCCGCCGCCGACGGCGAGCGTGAAACCGTGCCGCATCCCGGGCATTCCGGCGTCGCCCCAGAACAGCGCCCACACCGACCAGCCGAAGGCGGCCAGGGTGCCGAGTGAGACCAGGGTGTCCATCGTCGCGGCGCCGTGCCGCAGGTTGGTCCAGGCGGCCCGGTGGAACGGCCACCCGCCGTAGACCACGACCGGGCCGGTCAGTGCGAAGGCCAGCCACTGCCAGTTGTCGAACTGCAGGGCCGGGACCATGGAGAGCAGCACGACGGGCAGCGAGAGGGCGGCCGAGACCAGCAGCCGCTCGCGCAGGGGGTCGGGCTCGGCGGTGGGCGGCTGCTCCGGCTCGGCGGCCGGGACGGGCGGCGGGGGGAGTTCGGCGGTGTAGCCGGTCCGCTCGACGGTGGCGATCAGGTCCTCGACGCTCACCTCGGTGGCGAAGGAGACCTTCGCCTTCTCGGTGGCGAAGTTGACCGTCGCCTCGACGCCGTCCATCCGGTTGAGCTTCTTCTCGATCCGCGCGGCGCAGGAGGCACAGGTCATGCCGCCGATGGACAGCTCGACGCTGTCGCGGAACGGCTCGGCGGTCGTGCCGGGCGTGGTGGTGCTCATGCGCTGCTCCTCACGGTGCTGCTCTCCATGGTGCGCGGCCGGGCGGCGGGGCGGGGGCGGGATCGGGGACCGCCCCCGCGGGGTCAGGCGGCGCGGCCGGTCAGCTCGTAGCCGGCCTCGTCGATCGCGGCGCGCACCTCGTCCTCGGCGAGCGGGGCGTCGGAGGAGACGGTGACGGTGCCGGCCTTGGCGTCGGCGGCCACGGCGGTCACGCCGGCCAGGCCGGAGACCTCCTCGCTGATCGACTTCTCGCAGTGGCCGCAGCTCATCCCGCTGACGGTGTAGGTGACGGTGCTCGACATGGTGACCTCCCGGGGGCTCTGTGCTTCTTCCAACACCATACCCCCCTAGGGTATTCCCGTCGGTGGGTGGGGCGGGTGCGGAGCGGTGCTCCGGACCGCAGCATGGCGGCCGGCCGCGAGCAGACAGTAGCCGGAGCGGGAGGATTCGCCCGATTCGGTGCTCCGTCGGGGTGTGTCCGTGACCCGGACGCGCGGCGGCGTCAGCCGGTGGCGGCGCCGGCGGCCCGGTCGCGGCGGACCAGCGTCCGCAGCCAGAGCAGGCCGCCGAGCGAGACGAGGGCCAGGCCCAGCGTGTCGTACAGGGTGTAGAGGTGCACCTGCTGCTTGGTCGGGTCGGGCATGTAGCCGAGCGTGAAGAGCTGCCGCTGGAAGTCGCTCGCCGTGGTCCGGGCGACCAGCCAGACCGCGATGCCGCTCATGCTGTCCCACAGTGCGTGCAGCAGCGAGACGCCCAGGTAGGTGAGGACCACCGGCGCGGTGAAGCGGAAGCGGGTGCCGCGGCGCTCGCGGAACAGTACGCCGCCCAGGATGCCGGTCCACAGGATGTGGCCGACCGGGGCCAGGACCCCGCGCAGGATCTCGGTCTCCACCAGGTCCTTCAGTGACAGGCCCTTGATCGAGATCACCGCGTTGAACGCGTAGCCGGCGCTCTCGAAGGCGGCGAAGCCGGCGCCGACGGTGGCGCCCAGCACCAGGCCGTAGCGCAGCCCGCTGACCGGGATCCGCCGGGCCACCAGGATCAGCGCGGCCAGCTTGACGGCCTCCTCGATCAGGCCGACGCCGAGGTACATCCACAGCGAGGGGGAGAGCAGGTACGTCTCCAGCACCGAGGCGCCGAGCACGCCGATGATCCCGCCGACGCCGAAGCAGGCGAAGATCCGCTCCGGGCCGACGTCGGCCGCGTAGCGCTCGTACGCCCAGACCGTGAAGGTGGCCGGCACCAGGAAGCTGCCGAGCAGCACGACGGTCGGCACCAGGTTGCTGTTGCCGGTGAGGAAGGTGACCGCGACGGTGGCCACCCACAGGGCCAGGCCGACCAGGAAGATCTTCAGCCAGTGCCCACGGCCGGTGCCGGTCGCGGCGGGGGTGGCCGGGGCGGACCAGTCGGCGGGCGGCCGGCCGGGCGGTGGTGGGGTGCTGCCGAATCCGGACATCGGTGGGGGAGGCCCTTCCGTCGCTGCGCACGTGGTGGTCGCACGATATGACAAAAGGGTCAAGTCGGACTGAATTGGCCCGAGGGTCCGGCGCGGCGCGGGGCGGTGGTATGTCCGATATGTTCGGAAGGTGCCCCTGAATCGCCGCGGACGGACGACGGCCCCCCGGGCGGGTGCCCTCCCGGCCGCCCGGCGCAGGAGCACGCTGCTCGCCACCGACCTGCAGGACCTCTCCTTCCTGCGCCGGGCCGCGCCCGCCCTGTTGGCGGTGCTGATCGTCTCCTTGGCGGACTTCTTCTCCGGCCAGGACCGGTACCTCGCCCCGCTGATGGTGGTGGTCCCCTCGATCGCGGGCCTGACCCTGAAACCGCTGGAACTCCTCGCGGTCAGCTCCCTCGGGTTCCTGGCCCTGCTCGGCCTGAGCAACTACGACCAGGTGACCAGCCTCAACGACGGCCGCTTCCTGTTCGGCGCGATGGTCAGCTACGTGCTGCTGACCGTCTTCAGCGCCTGGGTGGCCGAGGTCCGGATGCGAAGAGCGGCGGCCTTCGCCGCCGTCAGCTCGGTCGCGGAGGCCGCCCAGCGGGCGCTGCTGCGCCAGCCGCCGCCGACGGTCGGGCCGCTGCGCCTAGCCGTCCGGTACGTCTCGGCGGCCGACGCGGCGCGGATCGGCGGGGACCTGTACTCGGTGCTCGACACCCCGCACGGGGTGCGGGTGCTGGTCGGCGACGTCCGGGGCAAGGGGCTGGGCGCGGTGCAGACTGCGGCGGTGGTGCTCGGCGCGTTCCGCGAGGCCGCGTACGACGAGGAGAAGCTCACCTCGGTCGCCGGCCGGATCGAGGCGAGCGTCGAGCGGCACGTGCCGGACGGCGAGTTCACCACGGCGCTGTTCGCCGGGTTCGACCGGCCGGGCGTGGTCGAGTTGCTGCACTTCGGGCACGTGCCGCCGATCAAGGTGGGGCGGGACGGCGCGGCCGAGGTGCTGGAGGCGCCGGAGCCGTGGGTCCCGATCGGGCTCGGGCAGCTCGCGGCGGGGGAGCCGACCGCGATCCCGGTGCCGTTCGGGACGGACGACGTGCTGGTGCTGTGCACGGACGGCGTGGTCGAGGCCCGGCACCACCGCAGCGGTGAGTTCTACCCGCTGGCCGAACGGGTCGGCCCGCTGGTCCGGGGCGCGGCGCGGTCGCTGGCGGAGCTGGAGAGCGCGGTCGGGCGGATCTACGCGGACCTGCTGGTCCACACCGGCGGAGAGCTGGGGGACGACGCGCTGCTGCTGCTGATCACCCGGACCGACCACTGACCGCCGCGCAGTCCGCCAGGGCCCGCAGGAGCAGGGCGGTGGAGGTCGCGCCCGGATCCCGGTGGCCGACGCTGCGGGGGCCGAGGTAGGAGGCGCGGCCCTTGCGCGCCTGCAGCGGGGCGGTGTCGGCGGCGCCCCGCTCGGCGGCCTCGGCGGCGGCCCGGCAGGCAGCCGGCAGGCCCCGCCCGACGGCCGCGCGGAAGGCGTCCACGGCGGGCGCGTAGGCGTCGACGATCGTCTTGTCCCCGGGCACGGCACCGCCGAGCGCCTGCACGGCGGCCAGCCCGGCGGCGAGCGCGTCGGCCACCTGCCCGGCGCCGGCCACCGGGCCCGGCAGGGCGGCGCCGATCGCGCGGAGGGCACTGCCGTACAGCGGACCGGAGGCGCCGCCGACCGTGGAGAGCAGGGTGGTGCCGGCGGCCTTCAGGACCGTGCCCGGGAAGCTGTCGGGGGCGACGCCGGGTGCGGCGGCTGGGCCGAGGGCGGCGGTGACGGCGGTGAAGCCGCGGCTCAGGTTGGCGCCGTGGTCGCCGTCGCCGATCGCGGTGTCCAGGGCGGTGAGCTCCTCGCGGTGCGCCTCGACGGCCTCGGCGGCGGCGCGCAGCCAGGCGGTGGCGAGGGCGGCGTCCAGGACGGTTTCCGGGGTGGCTGCCGGGTCGGCCCCGGGGTCGGCGTCCATCGCGGCGGGCTCCTTCAGGACCAGGTGAGGGCGGGGGTGGAGACGGGGGCGTCCCACAGGTCGAGCAGCTCGGGGTCGGCCTTGGTGAGGGTCAGCGAGAAGCCGGCCATGTCGAGGCTGGTGACGTAGTTGCCGACCAGGTTGCGGGCGATCCGGATGCCGCGTTCGGCGAGCCGGGCGTGGACCTCGCCGAAGACCAGGTACAGCTCCAGCAGGGGCGTGGCGCCGAGACCGTTGACCAGGGCGATCACCTGGTCGCCGGAGGTCAGGTGGTGGTCGGCGAGGACGGTGTCCACCACCTCCGCGACCAGCTCGCGGGCCGGGCGCAGCGGGGCGCGGCGGCGGCCGGGCTCGCCGTGGATGCCGACGCCGACCTCGATCTCGTCCTCGGGGAGGTCGAAGCCGGGGCGTCCGGCGGCGGGGGTGGTGGCGGCGGTGAGCGCGACGGCGAAGGAGCGGGAGGCGGCGTCGACCCGTCCGGCGAGCGCCGCGACCGCGTCCAGCGGAGCGCCGCGTTCGGCGAGGGCGCCGGCGAGCTTCTCGACCGCGACGGTCGCGCCGGTGCCGCGCCGCCCGGCGGTCCAGGTGGAGTCCTCGACGGCGACGTCGTCGTCGACCAGGACGCTGCGCACCTCGATGCCCGCTTCGGCGGCGAGTTCGGCGGCGAGCCGGAAGTTCATCACGTCACCGGTGTAGTTCTTCACCACGAACAGCACCCCGGCGCCGCTGTGCACGGCCTTCGCGGCGGTGAGGATCTGGTCGGGGACCGGGGAGGTGAACACCTCGCCGGGGCAGGCGGCGTCCAGCATCCCCGGGCCGACGAACCCGGCGTGCAGCGGCTCGTGGCCGGAGCCGCCGCCGGAGACCAGGGCGGTCTTGGGCGCGGACGGTGCGGCGGTGCGGCGGACCACCCGGGCCCCGAGGTCGACGGTCAGCTCGGGGTGGGCGGCGGCGAATCCGGCGAGCGCGTCCGGCAGGACGGTCTCCGGCGAGTTGATCAGCTTCTTCACGGCGGTCCCGCTCTCGCTCGGTGCGTCCCTCCGGTGATCGACGGTACGTCAGGTGGCGCCGCACTCCCGGGAGGGCGGGGCCGCGTTATGGTCGGCCGCATGGCGGATCCGGTGGGTGTGGTGCTGGTGTCGCACAGTGCGGCGCTGGCCGCGGGGCTGGGCGAGCTGCTCGGCGAACTCGGCGGCGGATCGGTGCCGGTGGCGCTCGCGGGCGGGCGGGCGGACGGCGGCCTCGGAACCAGCTTCGACCTGGTGGAACGGGCCCTGGCCGAGGCGGACCGGGGCGCCGGCGTGGTGGTGCTCGCGGACCTGGGCAGCTCGGTGCTGACCACCCGGGCGGCGCTGGCGGGGCGGACCGGGGCGGCGGTGCCGGCGGTGCTGGTGGACGCGCCGTTCGTGGAGGGCGCGGTGGCGGCCGCGGTCGCCGCCTCGGCGGGCGCGGCGCTCGCCGACGTGGTGGCGGCGGCCGAGCAGGCGCGGGACTTCCGGAAGTTCTGAACCGGGCCGGGCGGGCCCGTCACTCGGCGTCGGCTCACTTGGCGTCGGCTCACTCGGCGTCGGCTCACTTGGCGTCGGCGTAGGACTCCACGATCGCGGTGGTCAGCGGGAAGCGGACCGGGGTGTCGCCGAACACCAGCCGGCTGGCCTCCTCGCCCGCCGCGGCGACGGCCGTCGCCACCTCGTCCGCCAGGTCGGCGGGGGTGTGCACCACCACCTCGTCGTGCTGGAAGAACACCAGCCGGGGACGGTCGGTACCGGACTCCATCGCGGCCAGCCGGCGGCGCAGCGCGGCCAGCAGGGCGAGCGCCCAGTCCGCGCCGCTGGCCTGGATCACGAAGTTGCGGGTGAACCGGCCGCGGGCCCGCGCCGAACGGCCGCCCGCCTCCCCGGGGTCGGCCGCCTCCGTCAGGTCCAGGAAGTCGGCGGACGGCGGCGGGCAGGCCCGGCCGAGCCGCGAGTGGACCACCCCGCCGTCCTCGCCCGTCCGCGCCGCCGCCTCGACGAAGCCCATCGCCGCCGGGTACCGGCGGCGCAGCGTCGCCAGCAGCGGGCCGATGTCGCCGCTGGTCTGGCCGTACATCGCGCCGAGCAGGCCGAGCTTCGCCTTGTCCCGGTCGCCGTGGAAGGCGGACGCGGCGAGCGCCTCGTACAGGTCGCCGCCGGCGGCCGTCCGGGCCAGGCCCGCGTCCTGCGACAGGGCCGCCAGCACCCGCGGCTCCAGCTGGGCCGCGTCGGCGACCACCAGCAGCCAGCCCGGATCGGCCGTCACCGCCCGGCGCAGGATCCGCGGGATCTGCAGCGCCCCGCCGCCGCGACTCGCCCACCGGCCCGACACCACACCGCCCACCACGTACTCCGGGCGGAACCGGCCGCCGCGCGCCCAGGCCGCCTGCCACGCCCAGCCGTGCGCGGCGTGCAGGCGGGACAGCTCCTTGTACCGGATCATCAGGGCGGCCGCGGGGTGGTCGACGGCGCGCAGCTCCCAGCTCCGGGTCGAGGTGAGGTGGACGCCCTGGTCGGCGAACGCCTTCAGCACCTGGCCGTGCGAGTCCGGGTTGAACGGGCGGGTGCCCAGGGCGCGCTGCAGCTCGACGCCCAGCTCGGCGAGGAGCCGGGGCTGGGTGCCGGGGATGGCCGGGCGGGGGCCGAGCAGCTCGGTCAGCAGGGCGTCGTGCACGTCCGTCCGCCAGGGCAGGCCGTCGAACGCCATCTCGGCGGCCAGCAGGGCACCGGCCGACTCGGCCGCCACCAGCAGGCGGAACCGGGCCCGGGCCGCCGGATCGGCGATCGCCCCCACCCGGCGCTGCTGGTCGGCGTGGACGGCGACCAGCGCCTCCAGCGGATCGGCGCCGGCCGGGAGCTGCAGCCTGTCCGGGGCGAACAGGCCGGCCTGCTCGTCGGCGCTCGCCGCCTCCGGCAGGTCGTCGGGGACCGGCAGGCCGCGCAGCCGGGACCACGCGGCGCCGAGCGAGCGCGGCGCGCCCCAGCGGCCCTCGTGGCCCAGCAGCAGCGCCTCGGTCAGCCGGACGTCGTGGCAGCGGGCCAGGCGCAACGGGAGCAGCGGCGCGTACGCACTGTCGGCGGACGCCCAGACCCAGCGGGGCTGCTCGGCCGCCTCGCGGGCGGCGACCGCGTCGGCGAGACGAGGGGCGTGCTCGGGCGGGCCGGTCGGGGCGCCGGCCTCGTCGAGCGGCTGGAGCCGGCCGGCCGGACCGTGCGGGTCGGGCACCAGGGCGTAGCGCGGCGGCACGGCGGCGGCTCCTCTCCGGGCGGACGGGAGTTCGGACAGAGTTCGGACACCTCGACGCTAGCGCGCGGCACCGACAACGGGCCGGCGGCGCCGCGCCGGGGCGGGTCCTCCGGCTCGGCCGGGACCGGCCGACCGCCGACCGACGGTCAGCCGGTGGTCGTCGGGGGCCTGTAGGCAGGGCCGGGCGCAGCGCGTAGGGTCGGCGAAATGAGCGACAATCCCTTCTTCTCGCCCAGCACCCTGGCCTACGAGCTACCGCCGTTCGCCGGGATCCGCGAGGAGCACTACCGGCCGGCCTTCGAACGGGGCATGGCCGAGCAGCTCGCCGAGGCCGCGGCCATCGCCGCCGACCCGGAGCCGCCCACCTTCGCCAACACCGTGGTGGCGCTCGAGCGCTCCGGCGCGCTGCTGCGCCGGGTCAAGGTCGTCTTCGAGAACCAGGACGCCTCCGACACCACCCCCGGCGTGCAGGAACTCGACGCCGAGATCAGCCCGTTGCTGGCCGCGCACGACGACGCGATCGACCTGGACCCGGCGCTGTTCGCCCGGGTCGACGCACTGCACCGCGACCGCGCCGGGCTGGGCCTGGACGCCGAGTCGCTGCGCCTGCTGGAGCGCCGGCACACCGCGTTCGTCCGGGCCGGCGCCCGGCTGGACGAGGCCCAGCAGCAGCGGCTGCGCGAGATCAACGCCCAGCTGGCCGCCGACTCGGCCGCGTTCCGCAAGAACGTGCACACCGACACCCTGGCCCGCGCCCTGGTGCTGGACAGCGCCGAGGAGTTGGACGGCCTGTCCGCCGACGCGGTCGCCGCGGCCGGCGCGAACGCCGAAGCGCTCGGTCACCCCGGCAGGTACGTGCTCAGCCTGAAGAACTTCTCCAACCAGTCGGAGCTCGCCCGGCTCACCGACCGGTCGGTGCGCGAGCGGCTGCTCGCCGCCTCGCTCGGCCGGGCCCGCGACACCAACGGCCCGCTGGCGGCCCGGATGGCCGCGCTGCGCGCCGAACGCGCCGCGCTGCTCGGCCACGACACCCACGCCGCGTACGTGGTCGCGGACGAGACCGCGGGCACGCCGGCGGCGGTGGACGGACTGCTGGCGCGCCTGGTCGGCCCGGCGGTCGCCAACGCGGAGCGCGAGGCGGCCGAGCTGGCCGCGGCCGCCGCGGCCGACGGGATCGCCGAACTGGCCGCCCACGACTGGGCGTTCTACGCCGAGAAGGTGCGGGCCGCCAAGTACGACCTGGACACGGCGGCGCTGCGCCCGTACTTCGAGCTGGAGCGGGTGCTGCACGACGGCGTCTTCCACGCGGCGGGCCTGGTCTACGGGCTGACCTTCACCGAGCGGCCCGACCTGGTGGCCTACCACCCGGACGCCCGGGTCTTCGAGGTGTTCGAGGCGGACGGCAGCCCGCTCGGCCTGTTCGTCGGCGACTTCTTCGCCCGGGAGTCCAAGCGCGGCGGCGCCTGGATGAACGAACTCGTCTCGCAGTCCCGGCTGCTGGACAAGCGCCCGGTGGTGGTCAACAACCTCAACATCGCCAAGCCGGCCGCCGGGGAGCCCGCGCTGCTCACCTGGGACGAGGTGCGGACGCTGTTCCACGAGTTCGGGCACGCCCTGCACGGGCTGTTCTCGGACGTCACCTACCCGCGCTTCGCGGGCACCGAGGTGCCGCGCGACTTCGTGGAGTTCCCCTCGCAGGTCAACGAGATGTGGATGGTCCGGCCGGAGGTGCTGGCCAACTACGCCCGCCACCACCTGACCGGGGAGCCGCTGCCCGCCGAGCTGGTGGAGCGGATGGCCGCCGCGGAGAACTTCGGGCAGGGCTTCCGGACGGTGGAGTACCTGGCGGCGGCGCTGCTCGACTGGGCGTGGCACACCGTGCCCGCCGGGCAGGAGATCGGCGACGCCGAGGAGTTCGAGGCCGCGGCGCTCGCCGGGGCCGGTCTGGCGGTGGCGGCGATCCCGCCGCGCTACCGGACGGCGTACTTCAACCACGTGTTCTCCGGCGGCTACAGCGCCGGGTACTACGCGTACATCTGGTCCGAGGTGCTGGACGCGGACACCGTGGAGTGGTTCGGCGGCAACGGGCTGGACGTGCGGGCGAGTGGCGAGCGCTTCCGCGCCGAGCTGCTGTCGCGCGGCGGCAGCCGGGAGGCGATGGAGTGCGTGCGGGCGGTGCTCGGACGCGAGCCCGAGGTCGGCCCGCTGCTCGCGCGGCGCGGCCTGAACCGGCCCTGACGGTGCGGGGAGCGGCGCCCGGCGCCGCTCCCCGCACCACTGTCAGCGCTGCCCGGCGGTGATCACCGCCGTGGCCGGGTTCCCGATGACCAGGATCCGGGCGTGCCCGGGGGTGCGGTGGACGACGGCCCGGGCGCCGGTGACGGTGAGCGGGACGCCGTCCGGGACGGCGACCGTGGTCCAGCCCGGGGCGCGGTCGGGGGCGAAGGCCAGGGTCCAGACACCGTCGCGGTAGCTCTCGGAGACCGGGGTGCCGGCGAGGGCGGTGGCGTACGGGGCGAAGGCGGGTTCGCTGCCGGGGGCCGGGCGGCCGTCGGGGGTGACGGCGCAGTAGCCGCCGTTGCCGTGGCACCAGTACCACATGGTCCAGCCGGCGGCGAAGGACGCCATGGCGGCGGTCTGCCGCCGGACCAGCTCGGTGTTGCCGGGGGTGCGGGAGTTCGGCGGACCCCACTCGCCGACCAGCACGGGCAGCCGGTGGGCCTGCGGGTAGGCGGTGATCGCGGCGGTGTAGGCCTCGACGAAGCCGCCGGCCGGGTCCCAGTCCCGGCCGGCCTCGACCGCGGTGTCGTAGAAGTGCGGGGCGTAGCCGATCCGGTCGGCGCCGGGCCGGGGGTCGGCGAAGCCGGGCAGCTGGGTGGGCACGCCCTGGCCGACCAGGACGGTGGGCTCGACGAACAGCCAGGAGCGGGAGTCGACGCTGCGGACCGCGGCGATCAGTCGGCGGTACATGTCGGCGAGGCGGCCCTGTTCGAGGGCGGCGGAGGCGGCGACCTGGGCGGCCGGATCGGTCGGGTCGCCGTCGATCGGGCCGAACGGCTCGTTGAACAGGTCGTAGCCGAGCAGGGCGCGGTGGCCGCGCAGTTCGCGGGCGACGGTGGTGTAGAAGTCGCTCTGCCAGCGGCGCAGGTCGGCGTCGTCGTAGAGGTGGCGGAAGGCGGCCTGGACGGCGGGCTGGAAGTAGCCGGCGAACCAGTCGTCCGGGTCGGGGACGAACGGCAGGCCGTCGTCGCGGGTGGCCCAGTCGGGGATGCCGTTGGTGCCGCCGCCGAACCTCGGCCCGTAGACGTCCTGGTGGAAGTCGACCACGGCGAGCAGCCCGTACTTCTCCGCCCAGTCCAGGACCCGGTGCAGCTTGGCGAGTTCGACGCGGTCGTAGTGGCCGCGGGCGGGCTCCAGCCGGGTCCACGAGACGGCGACCCGGACCAGGGTGAAGCCGCCCGCGGCGATCTCCCGCAGGTCCGCCTCGGTGGTCTCGCCGTACTTGTCGACGTTGAAGCCGCGCAGCTGCAGGACCCGGCCGTCGGCGGCGGTGAACAGCGTGCGCCCGTCGGCGAGGGTGCGCGTCCCGGTCGGGAACTCGGCGCGCTGCGGGGCCCTTTGGGCCTGCCGGTCGGCGGCGAGGGCGGGCGGTGCGCAGGTCGCGCCGAGCACGGTCGCGGTGGCCAGGGCTAGGGCGGCGGCGGTACGGCGGACGCGCACGGGACACCTCGGGCGGTGTGGGGGAGGGGGTGTGCGCCGATCCTGCCGCACGTACCCGCACCGCACAAGAGGTGAGCACTACTCATGTTTCCGGATGGTTGACGGCCGAGGGCAGTGTCCCGGCGGCCGCGAGCCGGCCCCACAGCAGATCGGCGAGGGCCTGCACCATCCGGGCCCGCGGGCAGGGCCGCTGCTCCAGCCACCAGTCGCCGGCGGCCAGCACCATGCCGGTGATCGAGCGGCCCCAGGTCTCCGAGAGCAGCGGGCTCTCCGCGCCGAGGTCGACCTCGCCCTGGATGGCCTTGGTGATCTCGTCGGCGATCTGCCGCAGCGCGGGCGCCAGCGCGTTGCCGGCCCCGGTCGGGTCGCCCGGCTCGGGGTGGGTGAGCAGCCGGTACACCTGCGGGCGGGACTCGATCGCGGCGAGGTAGGTGTCCAGCACGTGCTCGACCCGGTCGCGGCGCTCCAGCGGTTCGGCGAGGGCGGCCCGGACCGCGCTCAGCAGGCCCGCGGTGTGGCGGTCGGTCAGCGAGCGGATCAGCCCGTTCCGGTCGCCGAAGTGCCGGTAGAGGATCGGCTTGGTGATGCCCGCCTCGGCGGCGATGGCGTTCATGCTGGCGCCGGGGCCCTCGCGCTGGACGACCCGGTCGGCGGCGTTGAGCAGTTGCTCGCGTCGGGGCTCGGACGACATGGGCCACTCCTCGCGCTGGGCGTTGACAGGACTTACCACTGGGTAGCAGACTCCGTCGATGTTACCCGAGGTAACCCCACAGTGGCGTGGGACGACACCGAATCGGCCCGCCTTCTCCGCCCGCCCCTTCCCACCGGAGGCATTCGTCCATGAGCACCTTCTCGCTTGACCCGGGGCCGGACCAGCTCGCGGTCCGCGACTGGCTGCACGGCTTCGCCGCCGACGTGATCCGGCCCGCCGCGGCCGAGTGGGACGAGCGCGAGGAGACCCCCTGGCCGATCATCCAGGAGGCGGCCAAGCTCGGCATCTACTCGCTGGAGTTCTACGCCCAGCAGTTCTTCGACCCGTCCGGCATCGGCATCCCGATCGCCATGGAGGAGCTGTTCTGGGGCGACGCGGGCATCGGCCTCGCCATCACCGGCACCACGCTGGCCGCCGTCGCGGTACTGGCCAACGGCACCGACGAGCAGATCGGCACCTGGGCGCCGCAGATGTTCGGCACCCCGGAGGACGTCAAGGTCGCCGCGTTCTGCTCCTCCGAGCCGGACGCCGGCTCCGACGTCTCCGCGCTGCGCACCCGCGCCGTCTACGACGAGGCCAAGGACGAGTGGGTGCTGAACGGCACCAAGACCTGGGCCACCAACGGCGGCATCGCCCACGTCCACGTGGTGGTCGCCACCGTCGACCCCGAGCTCGGGGCGCGCGGCCAGGCCTCCTTCATCGTGCCGCCCGGCACCCCCGGTCTCGCCCAGGGGCAGAAGTTCAAGAAGCACGGCATCCGCGCCTCGCACACCGCCGAGGTCGTGCTGGACGGCGTCCGCGTCCCCGGCCACTGCCTGCTCGGCGGCAAGGAGAAGCTCGACGAGCGGCTCGCCCGGGCCCGCGAGGGCGTCCGCAAGGGCGGCAAGAACGCGGCGATGGCCACCTTCGAGGCGTCCCGCCCGGCGGTCGGCGCGCAGGCGATCGGCATCGCCCGGGCCGCGTACGAGGTCGCGCTCGACTACGCGAAGACCCGGGTGCAGTTCGGCCGCCCGATCATCGACAACCAGGGCGTGGCCTTCCAGCTCGCCGACATGAAGACCCGGATCGACGCGGCCCGGCTGCTGGTGTGGCGGGCGTCCTGGATGGCGGTCAACAACCAGCCGTTCACCAGCGCCGAGGGCTCGATGTCCAAGCTGTACGCCGGCGAGACCGCCAAGTACGTGACCTCGCAGGCGATGCAGATCCTCGGCGGGAACGGCTTCACCCGCGAGTACCCGGTCGAGCGGATGCACCGGGACAGCGCGATCTACACCGTCTTCGAGGGGACCAGCGAGATCCAGCGGCTGGTCATCGCCCGGGCGATCTCCGGGATGCCGATCCGCTAGGCACCGGCCCCCCGGAAGTCAGCGGGCCGCCCAGAAGGTGAGCCCGGCCGTGGCGGCGCCGACCAGCGCGCCGACCACGGTCTGGGCCAGGGTGTGGTCCCGCAGCACCACCCGGGACCAGCCGATCACCGGCACCGCGGCGAGCAGCAGCAGCCACCACGGACCCAGCGCGACCGTCGTGCAGACCACCGCGCCGGCGGCCACCGCGGTGTGGATGGAGACCTTCCACCACACCGTGATCACCATGATCGGCACCAGCGCGGCGAACATCGCCGCCACCATCGCGGTCATGTCGGCGGGGGCGTCGGCCAGCACCATCACCGCGAAGCTGAACAGCACCGACGCCATGATGAACGGGATCACCACCAGCCGGCGCTTGCGCTGGCCGACGTGCCGGTCCTCCAGGCTGCCGCGCCGCATCCCGGCCCGGATGAACAGGGTCGGGACGATCGCCGCGAACAGCGCGGCGAACGCCGCCCAGGCCAGGCCCGTCCAGCCGTAGCGGACCACGCCGATCAGCGGCAGGAACGCCAGGATGACGTTCTTGGGTTCGACCCCGTCGGTGACCCGGCGCGCCCAGACGGCGGAGGCCGAAGGCGCCTGGGCGGCCGCCGCGGGAGTGTCGACGGAGGCCCCGGGGGCGTCGGTGGTGGACGCGGGGGTGTCGGCGGTGGACGCGCCGGCGGTGGTCATGGTGCTCCGATCGTCGGTGGTGTGACGATCAGAATTTTGGCTCACGCCGTTCCAGGAACGCCGCCAGCCCCTCCCGGACGTCCGGCGCCACCCGCGAGCGGCGCTCCCACGGCTCCACCGCGGCCGCGGCGAGCTCCGGCGGACCGGCCAGCGCCGCCTTCACCGCGCCGATCGTCTGCGGTGAGCGGCGCGCCAGCAGCCCCGCGAACTCCCGGGCCCGGGCATCCAGTTCCCCGTCCGGCAGGACCTCGTCCAGCAGGCCGAACCGCTCGGCCCGGGCCGCGTCCACCAACTCCCCCGAGAACAGCAGGTACTTCGCCCGGGCCGGGCCGACCAGCCGGGCCAGCCGGGTGGTCGGCCCGGCCGGGTACACCACGCCCAGCTTGGCCGGGGTGATGCCGAACCGCGCCTGCTCCGAACCGAAGCGCAGGTCGCAGGCGACCGCCAGCTGGCAGCCGCCACCCACGCACGCGCCGTGCACCACCGCGATCGTCGGGTGCGGGAACGCCGCCAGCGCCTCCTCGGCCGCCACGTTGACCGCGTGGTACGCGTCGGCGCGGGCCGGATCGCCGTACACCTCGGAGAGCTCGGCGATGTCCGCGCCCGCCGAGAAGGTCCCAGCGGCGCCGGTCACCAGCAGCGCCCGGATCCCCGGCAGCGCGGCCAGCAGGTCGAGGACGGCGGGCAGACCGCGCCACATCGCCAGGGTCATCGCGTTCCGCCGCTCGGGCCGGTCCAGCACCAGCGTGGCCACCGCGCCGTCGAACTCGGCCCGCAGCCCCGCCACTCCGGTCTCGATCACCCTCACAGCCAGCCCTCCGAACGCCCGTGGTCGAACCGGCTCAGCCTTCCACAGCGGCCCGTTCGGGCACCACGGCCGTCACTGTGATCTCCACCAACTGCCCGGTGTAGCCGAGCGTCGGGACGCCCAGCAGGGTGGAGGTGTGCGGCCCGGTGTTCAGCCCGGACGCGTTCACCACATCCCACACCTCGGAGAGCGGACCGGGGCCGTCGGCGACCACGTACACGGTCGAGGCGACCACCAGCGACAGGTCGCTGCCGACGTGGCCGAGCGCCTCCACCAGGTTGGCCAGCACCTGGTGGGCCTGCGCCACGTGGTCGCCCGGGCCGACCAGGGCACCGTCGGCGGCCAGCGGGACGGCGCCCGCCAGGAACGCCAGCCGGGTGCCGGCCTCCACCACGGCGGTGTGCGCGTAGCCCGGCGGCGGGAAGAGGGTGGGGACGGTGCTGCGCTCGACCATGATCGCTCCTCGCTCGACCGCCCCGGCGGCGGCGCCGACCGTCGATCCTCCGGCCGACGGCGCCGGCTGTCACCCGGTTTTCACGGCCGGCGGCCGTGGAGTCAGCGCGAGGTCTTCCACTCGGGGGCGAGCACCGCCCAGATCTCCTTGTCGTGCCGGATCCCGTTGTGCGGGTAGTACTCGCGCAGCGTCGCCTCCTGGGTCATGCCCAGGCGCTGCGCCACCGCCCGCGAGCGGAGGTTGGTGCTGGAGTTCCACCACTCGGCGCGGTGCAGGCCGCGCTCGACCAGCGCGTAGTCCAGCAGGTGCCGGGCGGCCGCCGTGACCAGGCCGCGGCCCTCGCCGGCCGGCTCCAGCCAGCAGCCGATCTCGCAGGTGCCCATCCGGGTGTCGAAGTGCACGAACATCACGCCGCCGACCAGCACGCCGTCCAGCCGGATGCCGAAGATCCGGCCGGTGTCGGCGGCCTGCCGGTCGGCGTAACCCTGCAGGGTGGCCCGGGCGGAGTCGAGGTCGGTCGAGCGCGAGGCCCACGGGATCCACGGGTCGGTGTTGGCCCGGGCCCGGTCCATGTGGGCGAGGAACTCCTCGGCCTGCCACGGCTCCAGCGGGCACAGTTCGGCACTCTCGGCGGCGTCGGGCGCGGTGAGCGGGACGGCGTACACGGGCGGTTCCTCCCCTGGGCGGCACTGATACATAACAAACGTTTGGTAGGTACCATAGCGTGCATGACGCCAGCCCGTGGAGACCATGACGCCCGTCGCATCGAGGTGTCCCGGGCGGTGTGGCGGGTGCTCGCCGCCCGCGGCTTCGAAGGGCTCACGCTGCGCGCGGTGGCCGCCGAGATGGGCGCCTCGACCGGGCTGCTGACGCACTACTTCCCGAGCAAGCGGGCGCTGCTCAAGCACGCCCTCGACGTCCTCGACCAGCGCTCCGCCGGGCGGCCCCGGCCGGCCGAGGAGCAGGCCGCCGAGGCGCGCGGGCTGCCCCGGCTGCGGGCGGTGCTGCTGGACATCCTGCCGCTGGACGCGGACAGCGCGGCGGGCAACCGGATCTGGGTCGGCTCCTGGGACGTGGCGCTCGCCGACCCGGAACTGGCCGCCGAGCACGCCGCGCGCTACCGGCGCGGCCGGGAGCGGATGACCGCGCTCGTGGCCGAGGCGCAGGAACTGGGCGAGCTGCCCGCCGACCGGCCCGCGGCGGACATCGCGGCGGCGGCGCAGAGCTTCGTGCTGGGGCTGGTGGTGCAGGCGCTGTTCGCGCCGGCGGAGTTCCCGGCCGAGCGGCAGACGGCGCTGCTGGACGCGTACCTGGCGGACGCGCGGGCGCGCTGAGCCGCTCCCGGGGTGGGCCGGGTCGCGCCGCGCCGAGCCGCTCTCGGGGTGGGTCGGGTGGTGTGCGAGTGCACCGCGTGGTGCGCGTGGTGGTGCCCCCAGCAGGATTCGAACCTGCGACCTACCGCTTAGAAGGCGGGTGCTCTATCCGCTGAGCTATGGGGGCCCGCTGGACCCTTGCCCTGGCCGGCCGGGTGTTCCGGGACAGGATACGGGTGTGGAGTTACTCCACCCGGCGTTCACAGATCCGTCGGGGTGTGTCGGCTGCGGCGGAGCGGTCCGATAATCGCAGGTGACTGCCGGGCGTGCAGCGATCTGAGGCGTCCGGGAGCCGGACGTTGTGCACTCGTTACGGGGCTGCCGCCCCACCCGTTATGGATTCGGTGCGGAGAAACCGTCGGCCCCGCAGCCCGGTGGGGGCGGATTTGGCGGGCGTCCCGGGTTCCATCGGTCGGATGACATGGACCGGCCGAGGTGGCGGCCACTCGTTCGGGGACCGGCGGAGTGTCCGAGTCCGGGATTTGTTGTCATGGACTCGACGTCAAGTCGTGCTCGGAATGACATCATCCGCCGTCCGTTCACTCTTCGGAGTTATCCCGGCCGTCCACAGGGCGGGGTTTTCCACAGGTATTCGGAGGCGGTGGCCGGTGAATCGGACGGCAATGCACCATCGCTTCACGACGGAATTCCGGCCGGGCATTCCGGCGGTGCCGTGCCGATGGACATTTCCCCGCCCGAGGAGGATTTCGGTGAACGAAACACTGGTGACGATGGTCGGCAATGTCGCCTCGACCGTGACGTACCGGGAGACGCCCGCCGGAGTTCCGGTCGCGAACTTCCGGATGGCCGCCACCGAGCGGCGGTACGACCGCGGCCGGGGCGACTGGGTGGACGGCGACACCACCTGGGTCACCGTCATCGCCTGGCGCTGGCTTGCCGCCAACGTGGTCAGCTCGGTCAACAAGGGCGACCCGGTGGTGGTGAGCGGCCGGCTGCGGGTGCGCGAGTGGGGCGAGGAGGACAAGCGGCGCGCGGTGGTGGAGATCGACGCCCGCTCCGTGGGCCATGACCTCGCCCGCGGCACCTCCGCGTTCCGCTGGGCGGTGGAGGCCAGGTCCGGGGCCGTGCGCGGCAGTTCGCCCGGCGACGGGCGGGGCGGCGGGGCGCCGCCGGGCGGCGTCGGCGGGCCGGTGGTGCTGCTCGAGGACGCCGTGCCGGAGTGGATCGTGGCCGCCGTCGCGGCCCGGCGCGAGGCCGTCGCGACAAGTTCCGCGGAAGGTGTGACGGAAGGGGTGGGTGGTGGCGCTGTAGTGGTCGAGGCGGTGAAGTGACCGGTTCGCGGCGCCCCTGGGGTTCGGGGCGCAAAGCGGGAGCCGATTCTGACGGATCGTGACTTCATGTCGACTCATCAACATGATGGGCCGACCCGACCTTTGATAACGAAATAGCCACGGTACTGTCCTGATTTGCTACGGCGTGCGTTGGCATTCGCCATGTCAATAAGATGCGTCTGGTCCACACACGTGCAGTGGCGTCACAGGGGACGCCACTTTGCAGGGACGGGTCGCCGGCGGCATGGCCCGGCCCGAAGGGATCCCACATGTTCCACACCAAGGGGCGGGCCGTCTCCCGCATAGCTGCTGTCATGGCCGCGTCCGGCCTGGCGATCGGCGGCTCCATCGCCACAGCTGCGGCCGACAACGGCGGTTCGACCGGGGGCGTCACCGCCACGGTGCAGCCGACGCTGCTCAGCGGAAAGATCGACATCGAGGGCATCGGCGAGCGCGACGGCGGCCTCTTCACCATGGTCACCTCGGACCAGGCGACCATCCGCACGTACTGCATCGACTTCGGCCACGGCGTCGACATCAAGTCGGAGGCCAAGTACCGGGAGTCGCCGTGGGCCTCCAGCCCGCTCGGCGCCAAGGGCCGCGAGGGCGACGCCGCCAAGATCCTCTGGATCCTCGAGAACTCCTACCCGAAGCTGACCGACCTGAAGGCGCTCGCGGCGAAGGCCGGCATCGCCGATGCCGGCAAGTTCACCGCCGAGGACGCCGCGGCCGGCACCCAGGCCGCGATCTGGAACTTCTCCGACCACCTGAAGGCCACGCCGAAGGACGACGAGGCCGCGGCGCTGCGCAACTACCTGGTCGGCCCGGCGAACGTGGGCATCAAGAACGAGCCCACCGCTTCGCTCTCCCTCACCCCGGACTCGCTGCCCGGCCTGAGCGGCACCAAGGTCGGCCCGTTCACGCTCAACAGCAGCGCCGACAAGGTCAACTTCGCGCTCTCCGACGACACCTCGGGCGGCAAGGTCAAGCTGGTCGGCAAGGACGGCAAGGCTGTCGGCGCCGCGCTCAACGGCCCGATCGGCAAGGACACCCAGCTCTTCTTCGACGTGCCGGCCGGCACCCCGGCGGGCTCGGTGTCGATGACCGCCTCGGTGACCACCGCCGTCCCGACCGGCCGGGTCTTCCTCAGCGAGGGCTACACCGAGAAGGACCACCAGCAGACGATGATCCTGGCCGGTTCGGACCGGACCACCGTCCCGGTCAAGGTCAAGGCCTCCTGGCAGCCCAAGGGCGCCCTGCCGTCGGCCACCGCCGAGGTCTCCTGCGTCGACAACGCCGTCAAGGTGACCGTCGGCAACACCGGCGACCAGGAGGGCTCGATCGAGATCAAGCCCGGCAAGACGGTCGTCGTGCAGCCCGGCAAGACCGAGACCGTTCTCGTCCCGGTCGGTGAGGACAAGGCCTACGACATCACCGTCACCGGGCCCAACAAGTTCGTCAAGGAGTTCAAGGGCGTCCTGGACTGCAAGGTGGCCACGCCCACCCCGTCCGTGAAGCCCTCGCCCAGCCCGACCGGCCCGCAGCTGGCCACCACCGGTGGTGGCGCCGGCACCGGCATCATGGCCGGCATCGCCGGTGCGCTGGTGATCGGCGGCGCTGCTGCCGTCTACGCCCTGCGCCGCCGCGGCCGCCACAGCCGCGCCTGAACAGCCTGATCGACGCACTTCCCCCGACCGGTCCCGATGACCGGTGACCGGTCGGGGACGCCGTCGGCCCCGTCACTCGCACTCGGCGAGCGGCGGGGCCGGTTCGTTCCCGGGCAGCCGGGGAACGCCGTGTCCGCCCGCGGCGGCCCACCCGGGCCGTTCGGGAGCGCGGGCCGCTTACGGCACAATGGAAGGCTGCAAGCCGATTACTCACGACGACGCCGGAGCGATCTCACGTGGCGGAATACATCTACACCATGCGCAAGGTGCGCAAGGCACACGGCGACAAGGTCATCCTTGACGACGTGACGCTCAGCTTCCTCCCCGGGGCGAAGATCGGCGTCGTCGGCCCCAACGGCGCCGGTAAGTCGACCGTGCTGCGGATGATGGCCGGTCTCGACCAGCCGTCCAACGGTGACGCCTTCCTGAGCCCCGGGTTCACCGTCGGCATGCTCCAGCAGGAGCCCCCGCTCGACGAGACCAAGACGGTCCTGGAGAACGTCCAGGACGGCGTCAAGGAGATCAAGGGCAAGCTCGACCGATTCAACGAGATCGCCGAGCTGATGGCGACCGACTACTCGGACGCGCTGCTCGAGGAGATGGGCAAGCTCCAGGAGGACCTGGACCACTCCAACGCCTGGGACCTCGACGTCCAGCTGGAGCAGGCCATGGACGCCCTCGGCTGCCCGCCCGGCGACTGGCCGGTCACCAAGCTCTCCGGTGGTGAGCGCCGCCGCGTCGCGCTCTGCAAGCTGCTGCTCGAGCAGCCCGACCTGCTGCTGCTCGACGAGCCCACCAACCACCTGGACGCCGAGTCGGTGAACTGGCTGGAGCAGCACCTGGAGAAGTACCCCGGCACCGTCGTCGCCGTCACCCACGACCGGTACTTCCTGGACAACGTCGCCCAGTGGATCCTGGAGCTCGACCGCGGCCGCGCCTACCCGT
The DNA here is from genome assembly GCF_043200835.1 of Kitasatospora sp. NPDC048365. Lineage (NCBI taxonomy): Bacteria > Bacillati > Actinomycetota > Actinomycetes > Kitasatosporales > Streptomycetaceae > Kitasatospora > Kitasatospora sp. NPDC048365. Next base: position 117,136 of record NZ_JBICYJ010000023.1, on the reverse strand, counting down.
ACGAGGGCAACTACTCCACCTACCTGGAGACCAAGCAGTCCCGTCTCAAGGTCGAGGGCCAGAAGGACGCCAAGCGCGCCAAGCGGCTCAAGGAAGAGCTGGAGTGGGTCCGCTCCAACGCCAAGGGCCGCCAGGCCAAGTCCAAGGCCCGCCTCGCCCGGTACGAGGAGATGGCGGCCGAGGCCGACAAGATGCGGAAGCTGGACTTCGAGGAGATCCAGATCCCGCCGGGCCCGCGCCTGGGCAGCATCGTCATCGAGGTGGACAAGCTCTCCAAGGCCTTCGGCGAGAAGATCCTGATCGAGGACCTCTCCTTCACCCTGCCGCGCAACGGCATCGTCGGCATCATCGGCCCGAACGGCGCCGGCAAGACCACGCTGTTCAAGATGCTGCAGGACATGGAGACCCCGGACTCCGGCAGCGTCAAGGTCGGCGAGACCGTCAAGATCAGCTACGTCGACCAGTCGCGCGCCAACATCGACCCGAAGAAGACCCTGTGGGAGGTCGTCTCCGACGGTCTCGACTGGATCAACGTCGGCCAGGTCGAGATGCCCTCGCGCGCCTATGTCTCGGCGTTCGGCTTCAAGGGCCCGGACCAGCAGAAGCCGGCCGGCGTGCTCTCCGGTGGTGAGCGCAACCGCCTCAACCTGGCGCTCACCCTCAAGCAGGGCGGCAACCTGCTGCTCCTCGACGAGCCCACCAACGACCTCGACGTCGAGACGCTCTCCTCGCTGGAGAACGCCCTGCTCGAGTTCCCGGGCTGCGCCGTGGTCATCTCCCACGACCGCTGGTTCCTGGACCGAGTGGCCACCCACATCCTCGCCTACGAGGGCGACAGCAAGTGGTTCTGGTTCGAGGGCAACTTCGAGTCCTACGAGAAGAACAAGATCGAGCGGCTCGGCGCCGACGCGGCCCGTCCGCACCGGGCCACCTACAAGAAGCTGACCCGCGACTGACACCCGGGCGCAACAGCGGCCCGGCAGACTGGCCCCGCGGCCGGCCTGCCGGGCCGCCGCCCGTAAGCTACTTGCGGGTAATCAAGGTTTGAGGAGAACACCCGTGGCTCGCCACATCTACGCCTGCCCCCTCCGGTGGTCCGACATGGACGCCTTCGGCCACGTCAACAACGTGGTCTTCCTGCGCTACCTGGAGGAGGCCCGGATCGACTTCATGTTCACCCAGGCCGCCGAGGCCGGTGCGGGGGAGTTCGCGGGCGGCTCGGTGGTGGCGCGCCACGAGATCGACTACAAGCGTCCGCTGGTCCACCGGCCCGCGCCGGTGACCGTCGAGACCTGGGTCACCAAGATCGGCGGCGCCTCGCTGACCGTCTCCTACGAGATCAAGGACACCGCGGCGGACGGCACCGAGACGGTCTACGTCCGGGCCTCGACCGTGGTGGTCCCCTACGACCTGGCCGAGGGCCGGCCGCGGCGGATCAGCCCGGTGGAGAAGGAGTTCCTCAGCCGGTTCATGGACGAGGTGCCGGCCGCCGTCGCGGCCTGAGACCGCCGTCCCCGTTCTCCGCGGCCCTGCCGCGCGCCCGTGGCGCCCGCAGGGCCCGCCGCGCCGACCCGAGTGAGCTGAACCCCCGTGACCGCCGCCACCAGCCTCCGCCTCGCCGACCCGGGCGAGGCCACCGTCCTGGCCGCCTTCCTGACGCGACTGCTGCGCTTCGACCGGGCCGCCGCGGTGCGGCTGCAGGCCGTGCCGCGCGGCGCGGACGGGGGAGTGCTGGCGGTGTTCGGGCGGCTGCCGCTCGGCGGCTCCGGCGCCCTGGCGATCCGCACGGCCGGCCTCACCGGGCCGGTCGAGGCCGTCGACCGGACCGTGTCGGCCGGACAGCTGCTGGAGTCCGTCGACGAGACGGCCGGCGCGCTCGGCCTCCCGGCGCCGGTCACCGGCCCCGCCTGGGCCGGCCTGCTCCCGCCGCGCAGCGGCTGGGAGCTGCTCGCCGAGCCGCCCACCGCCGAGGTGCGGACCGAACTGGCCACGGCCATCGGCGAGTTCAAGGAGCGCAGCGAGGCCGTCCCGGAGCACCACCGCAGCCGCCAGGTGCTGGACGCGCTCGCCGACGAGATCTGGTCCCGGCCGGTCGCGGCGGTGCCGGCGCTGCCGCTGCGGGCCGCGCACGCGGCCCAGGTGATGGGATTCCTGCCGCCCGGCGCGCCGCTGACCGTGCACCGCAAGGGCGGCTGGCTGCGGCTCAGCACGCCGCTCGGCTCGGTGGCGGTCCGGGCCACCGCGGCCCCCGGCGCGGGGCTCGGGCTCAGCGCGCTCGGCTGAGCGGGTCCGGCCGCACGGGTCCGGCCGTACGGGTCCGGGCCGTCCCCACGCCCGGCGGTGCCGCGGGCGTGCTCAGGCGCTGTTGATCATCGAGGCGGCGGCGTAGGTGAGGTAGTCCCACAGCTGGCGCTCGGCGTCCTCGGGCAGCTCCAGCTCGTCCAGCGCCACCCGCATGTGCTTGAGCCAGGCGTCGTGCGCGGCCCGGTCGACCCGGAACGGCGCGTGCCGCATCCGCAGCCGCGGGTGGCCGCGCTCCTCGCTGTAGGTGCGCGGGCCGCCCCAGTACTGCATCAGGAACAGCGCGAAGCGCTCCTCGGCCGGGCCGAGGTCCTCCTCCGGGTACATCGGGCGCAGCAGCTCGTCCTGGGCGACGCCCTGGTAGAAGCGGTGCACCAGCTTGCGGAAGGTCGGCTCGCCGCCGACCTGGTCGAAGAAGGTCTCCTCTTGAAGCGTCTGTCGCCCGGAATCAGTCACCCGTCCATGGTCGCAGACGCCGGTGTGGTCGTACACCGAGACCTTCGGCGTACGACCGCACCGGCGTCCGCACCGCGGGCGGGGCGACGGTTACGCGTCGTCCCAGTTGAAGAAGCGCCAGGCGATCAGTGACATCACGGCGGCGAAGACCAGCAGGCCGCCCATGGCCGGCAGGACGTCCAGCAGGCCGCCGCCCTGGCTCAGCACCGACTTGGCGGAGACCGTCAGGTAGCGCAGCGGCATCGCGTGCGAGACCGTCTGCAGCCAGCCCGGGGCGAAGTCCAGCGGGATGAAGGCGCCGCCCAGGAACGACATCGGCAGGATGATCATCTGGTTGAGGCCGTTGGCGGCCTCCTCGCTCTTCGAGACGGCGCCGGTGACCAGGCCGATCGACATGAAGGCGATGGTCGCGCAGAGCACCAGCGGCAGCACCAGCCACCAGTGGCCGGTCAGCTTCAGCCCGAAGAACGGCAGGGTGGCGACCGCCAGGAACAGACCGGTCTGGGCCAGCGCCACCAGGACGCTCACCCCGACCCGGGCGCCGACCACCATGCCCGGCGACACCGGCGCCAGCCGCAGGCGCCGCAGCACCCGCTTCTTGCGCCAGCTGACCAGGGTGAAGGAGGCGCCGTACACCGCGCCCATCGCCACCGCGTAGCCGAGCAGGCCCGGGGTGAGGTACTGGATCGGCTTCAGGGACTTGTCCTCCACCTGCTCCAGGTCGAGGGCGAAGGCCGGCTTGACGCCGGAGGCCTCCTGGTTGGCGGCCTGCACCAGGCCGTTCATGATCCCCTGGACGGTGCCCGCCTTGACCTGGTCGGCCTGGCTGTAGCGGACCTCGATCCGGCCGTCCTGGCCCTGCTTGACGACGCCGTCCAGCTCGCCCTTGCGGACCTTCTCCAGCGCCGCGGACTCGTCCGAGTACTGGGTGATCTCCAGCGCGGCGAGCGGCCCGTCCTGCTGGCCCTTGATCGCGTCCAGCAGCTGCACCTGGCCGACCTCGGCGATCTTGAGGTGCGAGGTGCCGCCGCTCTTGTACAGCGCCCCGAAGAGCAGCAGGAACATCAGCGGCATGATCATCGTGAAGAAGAGCGCGCCGCGGTCGCGGACGAAGCCCAGCAGCATCACCCGGGACAGCCCGGTGAACGCGTTGCCCCGCTCCCCGCCGGGCCGCTCGGGCGGCGTGACGGCGGGGCGGGAGGGGGCGGAGGTGGTGGTCATGCCCGGTACTCCCGTCCGGTCAGCTGGAGGAAGACGTCCTCCAGGGTGGCGCCGCGCACCTCGAGGCCGCGCAGCGCGTTCTGCTCGGCCAGCACCGACAGGACGGGCGCGGGGGCGCGGGTGGACAGTGCGAGGGTGACGCCGTTGTCCTCCAGGTTGGCGACCTCGGCGCCGGCCTCGGTGAACAGGTCGCGGGCCCGGGCGGCGGTGAGCAGCCCCGACTCGACGCTGACCCGGACGGTGTCGTCGATCTCGCGGACCAGCGCGGCGGGCGCGCCGGTCTTCAGCACCTTTCCGTGGTCCATCACCGAGACGCGCTCGCAGAGCACCTCGGCCTCGTCCAGGTAGTGGGTGGTCAGGACCACGGTGCGGCCCTCGGCGTTGATGTCCCGCAGCAGGTCCCAGAGGTTGCGGCGGGCCTGCGGGTCGAGGCCGGTGGTGGGCTCGTCCAGGAAGACCAGCTCCGGGTCGTGCACCAGCGCGCAGGCGATGGACAGGCGCTGGGCCTGGCCGCCGGACATCTTGTCGGTCAGGACGGCGGAGGACTCGGTCAGGCCGACCCGCTCCAGCATCGCGTCCGCCCGCTTGGGGCCGACGCCGTAGAAGGAGGCGAAGGTGCGGATCGTCTCGCGGGCCGTCAGCTTGTTGAAGAAGGCGGACGCCTGGAACTGCACGCCGATCCGCGGCAGCAGCGCCTTGTTGCGCGGCCAGGGCTTCATGCCGAGCAGCTCGACGCGGCCCTCGTCGGGCTCCCTGATCCCCTCCAGGATCTCCAGAGTGGTGGTCTTGCCGGCGCCGTTGGGCCCCAGGATCCCGTAGAACTCGCCAGTCCGGACGGAGAGTGACACCCCGTCGACAGCCTGGACATCCCCGTACCGCTTCCGGATTCCGTCCGCGGATATTGCTTCAGTCATGAAGACGACAGTAGGGGCGCGGGTGGAATCGGTGCAGGTCGCTTGTGCGAATTTTGAGCAACCGAGATCAAAGCGGCCGCCCCGACGGTGGTCCGGGCGGCCGACGGTGAGTGGGATGTGACGGTGGGTCAGGCGCGGTGCAGGGTGATGGTGGTCCAGGCGCCGACGTGGATCCGGTCGCCGTCGTTCAGCGGGATCGCGGTGTGCGGCCGCACCGAGTCCGGGCTGCCGTTGAGGCAGGTGCCGTTGGTGGAGCCGCGGTCGACCAGCACCCAGCTGCCGTCGCCCTGCTCCACCAGGACGGCGTGCTCGTGCGAGGCGCCCGGGTCCTCCGGCGGCACGGAGAGGTCGATGTCCGGCACGGTGCCGCGGTTCTGGCTGCGCCGGCCGATCTGGAGCTCGCCGCGCCCGGTGAGCGGGATCCGCCGCTCCGGGCAGTACGGCGGGAAGAACAGCGCGGCCGCCTCCGGACCGCTGCGCGACATCATCTCGGTGAAGTAGTCGCGGTCGGCGGTCACCACGGCGATCCAGTTGGTGCGGACCGGAGGGGCGGGCGGGGCGGGCGGTGCGGGCGTCTGGGCGCCCGGCGGCGCCAGCCGGAAGGAGGTGCCGAACTCCTCGCCGGGCTGGGCGTAGACCGGGCCGGTCCGCTCGTAGCCGTCACCGTCCGGGAAGCCGCCGGTCTCCGGGAAGCCGCCGGGGGACGGGAAGCCGCCCGTCCCCGGGTAGCCGCCGTGCGACGGGGCGCTCGGCGCGGGCGCGCCGGTCGGCGGGCCGGGCTCGAAACCGGGCTTCTCGAACCCGTACGGCGACTGCGGCGGCTGGTGCTGCTGCGGTGCCTGCTGCTGGTGGGGCGACTGCTGGTGGGGCTGGTGCTGCTGCATCGGTCCGGGCTGCGGCGCCGGCGGGACCGGGGTCGGCGGGTGCGGCTGGACGGACGGCGGCGGCGAGGGGGCGAGGGCGTAGTCGTACCCGCACTCCTCGCAGTACCGCCCGGTCTGCGGGGTCCGGCAGATCGGGCAGGTGACCAGGCCGGCGGTGAGGTCCGGCACCGAGAGCGACGGCGCGGTCGGCGGCGGCCCCGGCGGCGCGGGCGGCGGGGGAGGGGTGCCCGGGACGTGGAGGCCGGGCGGCGGAGTCATCGGGAAGCCGCAGAAGTCGCACCAGTCCTCGGCCTGCGACTCATGGCCCCTAGGGCAGATCGGCATCAGGTCCCCCACTTTCCAGCAGGTCCGGGCTCCCCGGAGGGTCTCCGGGTCACTTCTTCTTCACGCGTACGGTCACGGTGGAGCGCGAGTCGAGCGCCATCGAGTCGGCCTCGTTCACGTTCCTCCGGAACCGAACCGTACCTTCCTTCGCGTCGACCACGTCGACCACCTTCTGCAGGAGCTTGAGCGTCCCGTCGTTCCCGCCCGCGTGGGCGAGCCGGACGGCCCGGCCGAGCAGGGCGGTGGCGGTGTCCACGTCGCCGGCCCGGTGGGCGGCGAGACCGTCCTGGATCGAGGAGGCGAGCTCGGCCTGCCCGGTGTAGTGGGCGACCTGGGCGTTGATCCGGGTGGAGCTGGCCAGGTCGTCGGTCCACACGGCGCGGACCAGGCCCTGCCCGAGCACCTCCTCGGTGCCGTCGGGCTGCGGCAGCACCAGGCTGATCCGGGCGGCGAGCATCTCGTTGCCGACCGCGGCGGCGGGCACCTCCACGCTGACGTGGTAGTCGCGGCTCTCGTCGCCCCAGTGGCCGGTCGGGTAGAGCCCGGCGCGCGGGCCGGCCTCGGTCCGCCGGGCGGTGAGGTCCTCGACCGAGGGCGCGACCTGCTTGACGTACTTGACCGCGGCGTTGGCCGGCGTCCACACCTTGAGCGCGACGTCGGCGATCTGCTTGCTCATCGCGCCGGCCATCATTGCGCGGAAGTCGTCCGCCAGGTCGGCGGGCTCGGCGACGATGTCCACGGTGCCGAGCAGCGCGGAGGAGATCTGCCGCAGCTGGGCCACCTCCCAGTCGGTGCCGACGCCGCGGCAGTCGGCGGTGAACACGCCGGTGGCCCGGTCGAGGGCGGCCTGGAAGTCGGTGGCCTTCTCGTGCTCGTTCTTGCCGTCGGTGAGCAGGATGCCGTGCCGGATCCCGGCGCCGGGCATCGAGGAGAACAGCTGCTGGGCCTTGCTGAGCCAGGTGCCGATCGCGGTGCCGCCGTTCGGCTTGAGCTTGCGCAGCGCCTCCTTGGCCTGGGCGCGGGTGGCGGAGTCGGCTGTCGCCAGGCGGCCCTGGCCGGGGTAGATCTCGACCGCCTCGTGGGTGCCGGCGACCACCGCGAAGGCGACGCCGTCGCGCAGCGTGTCGACGGCGACCGCGGTGGCCTCCCGGGCGTTGCGCATCTTGCTGGCCGGGTAGTCCATCGAGCCGGAGCAGTCGATCATGATGACCACGGCGGCGTCGGCCCCGGCCGCCCCGTCGAGCGGGCCGGCCGGGCGGCCGATCGGGCGGCCCCCGGTGGTGCCGCCGCCGGTGGCGGTGACCGTGACGATCGCGTTGACCTCCCGCGATCCCTCGGCGAGGTACTCATTCTGGAAGACGTCGACGTCGAACCGGGGACGGTCGGGCCGGGACAGCGAGGCCATGCGGAAGAGCTCCTGTCAGTGGGTGGAGGATCCGGGTGCGTAGGCGGGGCGGTCCGGCAGGGTGACGGCGTGGCCGTCGTGCCGGGGCTGCTGGACCGGCAGGTCCAGCAGGGTGGCGTCGTGGGACTGCGGCTCGGTGCGCGGGGTGATCGGCAGCACCGCGACGGTGATGTTGTCGTGGCCGCCGGCGGCGACCGCGAAGTCGACCAGCGCGCGGGCGGCGGCCAGCGGCTGGGTGCGGGCGTCGGCCCGGACGAAGAACGCCAGGTCGGTGGCGGCCTCGGCGTAGTTCCACAGGCCGTCGGTGCAGATCAGCAGGACGCCCGGGACGTGCGGGGTGAAGCTGACGGTGTGCGGGACCAGCTCCTCGGCGTCGGCGCCGAGCCAGCCGGTGATGGCGTGGGCGCGGGGGTCCGCGTACGCCTCGGCCTCGCTCAGGTAGCCGGCCGCGACCATCCGGGCGGCCCAGGAGTCGTCCTCGGTCAGCCGGTACGGCTCGGCGGTCTCCCGGTCGTCCGGGATCCAGTACGCCCGGGTGTCGCCGACCCAGCCGATGGTGACCAGGCCGGCCGCGGCGACGGCGCTGACGTAGGTGCAGGCGGGGGCGTTCAGCCGGCCGGACTCGTTGGCGGGGGTCCGCCCGTCGTACGCCAGGTCGGTGACCGCCCGGGCGGCGGTGCCGATCGCGGTGCGCATGGCGGCCGCCGGGTCGGTGCCCTGCTCGAGCGCGGTCAGCAGCGACTCGGAGGCGGCGTCCACGGCGGTGGCGGAGGCCTCGTCGGGGCGGGCCGAGGAGGAGACGCCGTCGCAGACCACCGCGATCACGGCCTGCTCGCCGTCCGGGAGCGAGGTGCCGGCGATGGTGAAGGCGTCCTCGTTGCGGTGGTGCCGCAGGCCCCGGTCGCTGACCCCGGCCACGCCGGTGAGCGAACGCTCCTGGTGGTCGCGGGGCTTGGGCTGGGACTGGCCGCACGCCTCGCAGTAGCCGTCCGCGGCGACCTGGTCGGCCCCGCAGTGCGCGCACACCGCTGCGCCGGACGGCGCGTCGGCCCCGTCGGGACCGGCCCCGACACCCGGCCCGGCCGGCCCGCCCGGAGCGGACAGACCGGCGGCCCCGGCCGGAGCGGCCGACGCGTCGTCACGGACGCTCGGCAGCTCGGCGGCCAGGGTCGCCTCGACCGTCGGCGGTCCGCTCGGAGGTCCGCTCGGCGGGCTGTTGAGGTCGGCTCCGCAGGCCCCGCAGAAGGCGTCCTCCGGGTCCAGCGGTTCGGCACAGTTCGGGCACTCGGTCACTTGCGGCATCGCTCACACCCACGTTCGCGGGCGGGCCCGGTTCGCCCGCTCCACCATCTCGATCCTGGATTCGGCCCGGTCGGACAACCGCGCCAACACTCGATAGGAGTGTTCCAGGGCGAGGCGCAGTTCCCGCTCCGCCGCGGGATGTCCGAGGACGGTGCGCGTGGCGGACGGGTCGCCGGGGGTGCCGGCCAGTACCCAGCCGAGCGCGGAGTCCAGCACCTCGACGGAGAGCTCCTCGCGCCGCCGGTCGTCCAGCGCGAGCGCGGTCAGCTGGTCGGAGCAGCGGGTGAGTTCGGGGCCCAGCGGCTCCTCGGCGGTGCGGCCGCGCAGCCGGGCGCGGACGGTGCCGATCCGGGCGGAGGTGAAGTGGGCGGAGACCTCCGGGACGCCTTCCAGGGCGGTCACCGCGCCGGGGCGGTCGCCGGTCGCCAGCCGGACCCGGGCCAGGCCGAAGGCGGCGCTGACGTAGGTCGGGTCGGTGCTGGAGACCAGCCGGTAGAAGGCGGTGGCGTCCTCGTACTGGCCGAGCAGTTCGGCGCAGACGGCGAGTGCCAGCTTGGGGGCGGCCTCGCCGGGGAAGGCGTCGTAGAGCGCGTCGAAGGAGTCGGCGGCCTCGTCGGCGCGGCCGTCGGCGAGGGCGCACAGGCCGCGGCTCCACACCACCCGCCAGTCGCCGGGGTGGTCGGTCTCGAGGGCGGCGAGGGTCAGTTCGACCGCCTCGGCGTCGCCGAGTTCGAGCTGGGCGCGCAGGCGGCGCAGCCGCAGTTCGAGGGAGTCGGCGGGGGCGGCGGCCAGTGCGGCCAGGGCGTCGGCGGGGGCGGTGGCGAGCAGCGCGGCGAGGAAGCCGGCGTTCGGGTCGCCCTGGTCGACGCGCGGGACCGGCAGGGCCAGCGCGGTGGCCACCGGGTCGAGCGGTTCGACGGCCAACTCGGTGTCGACCACCCTCAGTTCCGGTCCGAAGAGGGTGGAGGCGGCGGGCCGGGGCCGGCCGTCCTGGAGGGCCAGCACCTCGCGCAGCACGCCGGTGAGCTGGTCGGCCATCTCCTCGGCGGAGGAGAAGCGGCGGGCCGGGTCGGGGTCGGTGGCCCGGACCAGCAGCCGGTAGTAGGACTCGTACTGGGCCAGCAGCGGGATCTCGTCCGGTCCGGGCAGCTGGTGGCGCCGGGCGGTGGCGTAGTCCGGGAAGTCGAAGGTGAGGACGGCGAGGGTGCGGGCGACCGTGTAGAGGTCGGAGGCGGCGGACGGTCCGTCGGTGGCGATCTCCGGGGCCTGGTAGCCGTGGGTGCCGTAGATCGGGCCGTCGTCGTCGAGGTGGCGGACCGCGCCCATGTCGATGATCTTGAGCGAGTCGTCGCTCTGGATCACGTTGTCGATCTTGAAGTCGCAGTACACCAGGCCCCGGCTGTGCAGGTACCCGAGCGCCGGCAGCGCCTCCAGCGCGTACGCGATGGCCTGCTCGACCGGCAGCGGGTCGCGCCGGCCGTCGGGGGTGCGGCGCTCGTTGGCGATGTCCTTGAGCGACTTGCCGCCGACGTACTCCATCACGATGTAGCCGTCGGCCGTGCCGGTGCGCGGGTCCGGGTGCTCGGCGAAGTTGATGATCCGGACGATGTTGGGGTGGTCCACCTCGGCGAGGAAGCGCCGCTCGGCCACCGCGGCGGCCAGCGCGTCCTCGTCCCCGGTGTCCAGCAGGCCCTTGAGGACGACCCACTTGTCGTTGACCCGGCGGTCCGTCGCCAGGTAGATCCAGCCCAGGCCGCCGTGCGCGATGCAGCCCAGCACCTCGTACTGGCCGCCGACCAGGTCGCCGCGGCTCAGCTTCGGCGAGAAGGAGTACGGCGTCCCGCACTTGGTGCAGAAGCCCTCCGGGCGGCCCGGGGTGCCGTTCTTGCCGCGGCCGACCTCGCTGTCGCACTTGGAGCAGAACCGCTTGCGCTCGGGCACCTCCGGGTCGGCCAGGACGGCCTTCGCCGGGTCCAGCGTCGGCACCGGCGGGACGGTCACCAGCCCGGCGCCGAGGTTGCCCCGGCGGGTGGTGCCGGTGCCGCCGCGGGAGTTGCGCACCGAGACCGAGCGGCCGCTGCCGGTGCGGGTGGAGCGGTTGGCGCCGGAGCGCACGGACGAGGACCGCACCGAGCCGGACGTCCCGGAGACCCGGGCCGAGTCGGGCGAGCGGCGGGCCGCGGGCACCGCCGCGGCGGGCGCGGCGGCCATCCCGCACTCCTCGCAGTAGCCGTCCCCGTCGATCGTCCCCCCGCAGTGGACGCACGGCCCGCCCGACACCGCCGGGACGGCCCCGCCACCGGCACTGCCTGTCGCGCCGCTCGCGACGCTGCCCGTCGTGCCCCCCGCGACGGTGGACACCGGCAGCGGCGCCAGGCCGCACTCGGTGCAGTACCCGTCCTCGTCGATCTCCCCCTGACCGGTGCAGTCCGGCCTGGTGCACGCCTGAGCCATCGGATTCACTCCCCCTGTCCGTCCTGGATGTCCTGGTGCCCGGGGTGCCGCTCGGGCGCGCGCAGGGCCTGCTGGAAGCGGGCCACCGCCTCCGCCGCCGCCCGCAGGTCGCACGGTGCGCTCCACAGCAGCCAGCGGGCCTTCTCGAACCGTTCCACCACCACCGGGTCCTCGGCGAGGCCGCGCCGGGCCGCCATCGCCTTGTACGCCTCCAGCCGGCCCCGCAGTTCCGCGCGGACCGCCAGCGGCTGGGCCACCTCGGTCAGCGAGTGCCGGGCCCGGGCCAGCTCCTTGGCGGCCGAGTCCTCCAGGGTGTCCAGCAGCGGCCCGAGCCGGTGCCACTGGCCGGTCTGCTGGAACTCCACCGCCTGCACGATCCGTTCGCGCAGCGCCGAGGCGGGCCCGGGCACGGCCGGCACCTCGGTCGAGGCGATCTTCGCCAGCACCTCGCCGCGGGCCCGCCGGGCCTCGGCGAGCGTGGCGTCGGCCCGCTGCAGCAGGTCGCCGACCTGCTGCAGCCGCTCGTGGGACTCGTCCCGCAGCCGCAGCAGCCCCTCCAGCTCGACCCGGACGTCGTCGAGCTGCCGCCCGGCCCGGTCGAAGCCGGTGGTGTCCACCGCGCCGGTCGGAGAGGCCAGGGCGGACGTCTCCGGGACGGTGCCGCGCTGGGCGGGCACCCGGCTGGGCCGCCACAGCGCCAGCGGATCGGCCAGCACCTCGGCGCGCAGCGCGGTCAACTCCGAGGCCAGCCCGGCGAGGTCGTCGGCGAGCGGGTGGCTGCCGGGCCGCACCCCGACCGACAGCGCCAGCATCTGGACCCGGCCCAGCTCGGCGAGCAGCAGGTCGATCCGGGCGGGCAGCGCGGACCACACCGCGTCGACGGCGTTGACCACCTCCAGCACCACGGCGTACCAGCCGTTCATCCGCTCCATCAGCTCGTCCAGGCCGACCCGCTCGACCAGCCGGGCCGGGCCGGCGCCCAGCCGGCCCACCGCGTCCGGCAGTTGGCCGCCGGAGACGGTCACCGAGGCGCCGGTGAGCAGCTCGCTCAGCTCGGCCAGCTCGGCGCTGCCGGGACGGCCGCGCCGGGCCCGCACCGCGCGGGCCGAGGCGAGCGCCTCCGAGTACCGGTCGAACAGGGACCACAGCAGCCCGAGGCCCTGCTCGGCGACCGCCCAGCGCTCCTGGGTCCGCCCGGACAGCGCGGCGCCCTCCAGCAGCCGCCGGCCGGGGTGGTCCTGCAGGGCGAGCAGCGCCGCCTCCACGGCGTCGCGCTCCGCGCCCAGGCGGGCCAGGGCGCGGTCCACCTCCTCCCGGTTCATCACCGGGCCGGCCGTTCCTGCCAACGCGGGTCCCTCCCTCTCTCGGTCCGTGCGGTACTGACGGATGGTCGGCCTGTCGGCCTGTCGGCTCAGAGTCTCCCGGATGGTGGGTTGGGACGTGACGCCGGTACCGGCCCGCTACGGGAGGTAGCCGTCCGGTGACCCCATGGTGGGCGCCAGCCAGTGGTCGAAGGAGCCGCGCCAGCCGCCGTCGGTCCGCCACTCGACCAGCACCTGGTTGACCCAGGCGACCAGGTCGGTGTCGGCCTGGTTCATGCCGATGCCCATGTAGCTCGGCAGCACGGTCTCCGGGATCAGCCGCATCGTGCGGTCCTGGGCGAGCTGGGAGGCGGCCAGCGCGCTGTCGGTGAAGATCGCGTCCACCTCGCCGAGCTGCATCAGCACCAGGCAGTCGAGCTGGTTGTCGGTGGTCCTGATCTCGCTGGCACCCCGGCTGTCGCGCTTGAGCTCCAGGTGGGTGGAGGAGTTCTCGGCCACGCAGACCCGCTTGCCGCGCAGCGCCTCGGTGAAGGACTTCGCGGTGGACGAGCCGGGGACCGTCACCTGCTGGGAGGTCCGGAAGTACGGCACCGAGAAGGAGATCTCCTTCTTCCGGTCGCAGGTGATCGTCATGGTGCGCACCACCATGTCGATCTCGCCCGCCTTGATCGCGTCGATCCGGCGCGCGGTCGGCAGGGCCTTGAGCGTCACCTTGTTCGGGTCGCCCAGGACGGACTTGGCGATCGCCCGCGCCAGGTCGATGTCGAAGCCCTCGATCCGGCCGGACTGCGGGTTGCGGAACCCCCAGTTGTAGCTGTTCTGGTCCACGCCGACGACCAGCGTCCCGCGCTCGCGGATCTTGCGGATCTTCGCGCCGACGTTCTTGGCCGGCGGCAGGCTGGCCGCCAGGTCGCAGCTGTCGTCGGCCTGCAGCGCCCCCTCCGCGGCCTGTTCCACCGCGGCGGCGGGCCGCGCGCCCCCGGCACCCTGCGAGGTGCCGGCGCCCAGCACCCCGGCCCCCAGCACCGCGGCCGCGACCAGCGCGCGGGCCCCGACCGTCCGCATCCTTGTACGCCTCATCGTTCCCGTCCCCCTCACCGGTACTCCGCCAGCCGGCGGCCCACGCCCCGGACCACACCGATCGCGGCGCCCACGGCCAGCACCGCCGCGCCCACGGCCAGCAGCTCCAGCGAGCCGCCCACCCCGGACGCCGCCGCCTCGAAGCGGCCCTGCTCGATCGCCGCCGCCTTGCCGAACTGCTCGTCCATCGCGTTGAACGCCGCGTCCGAGGTGTCCCCGCCGGTGGCGCTCAGCGTCGCCCGCAGCGCCGCGTCGTAGTCGCCCGACGCCTGCTGATCGGCCGCTGCCTGGTGGCGCTTCTGCCAGGCGGCGAACTGCTTGCCGCCCTCGGTCATCGCAGCATTCGCCCCGCTCGGCGCCACCTCGGACGCCCACGCCACCGAACCGGGCTGGCGGGACGGACCGTTCAGCGGGTCGGCGAGGGTCTTCCAGGCCTTGGAGTAGGTGTCCGAGGAACCCCGGTCGACCAGGTTGAGGTTCTCCGCCGCGTGCGCCTGGAGGGCCGAGATCCGGACCCGGTTGAGCTCGGCCAGCGGCCGCGAGCCGGTCTGCCGGCTGTCCGCCAGCGCGGACCCGGCGGCCGCGGACCCGGCGGCCAGCCACACCACGGCGACCAGCACCGCGGCGCTCGCGCCCACCAGACCCACGTTGAACACCCGGTTGGTCCGCCGGAACAGCACCACCTGGTAGCGGGCCAGCGCCCCGAGCGCCAGCAGCCCGAGCAGCAGCGCCACCAGCGGGTAGGCGCTCGCCGTCTCCTGGTCCCGGTCCAGCTGCTTCGCCTCCGCGTCGACCAGTTTCTGCGCGTTCGGCAGCATGGTCTGCTGCATCAGCTTCGAGGCGTACCGCAGGTAGGCGCCGCCGAGCGGCAGGCCCTGCCGGTCGTTCGCCCGGGCGGTCTCCACCAGGCCCGCGTACCGCGGAAGCTGCTGGTTGAGCTCGGCGACCGAGCGCTGCGCCTCGGGGGACGACCCGGTGCGCGCCGCGGCCTGCGCGAGCAGCCGGGCCGCGGTCGCCAGGTCGTCCTGGTAGCGCTTGCGGATCTCCGGCGGCTCCGCGCCGGCCAGCAGGAAGCCGCCCGCGGCGGTGGTGTCCGCGTCCGCCAGCGAGCGGTAGATCTCCGCCGCGTCCTGGCTCAGCGGCTGGCTGTGCGACACCACCTGCGAGGCCATCGCCGCCCGGTCGGCCACCTGCCAGGCCGCGACCGTGCCGAACAGCAGCACCAGCGCGGCCAGCACCCCGCCCGCGAGCCGCAGCCGGCCCGGCGGGGTCTGCGCCTGCGACCGCAGCCGGCCCAGCGCGCCCCGCGGCCCGCGCGGCACGGGCTGCCGCCCGGCCTGCGCGGGAAGCCCCGCAACGGCCCCCTGCTTCTGCGTGATTACCGGTGTTCCCACCGCCCACCCTCCCCTGTGGCCCGCCCCTCGGAGCGGGCCTCGGCCCGCAGCAGCAGTATGGCGGCGGGCGCTGACGATCACACGTGAGTTGTGCCGGACTTGAGGTTGTTCAGTGTTGTTCCGTGTCGGCGTTCCGCGATGTTCCGCAGGCGTTCCGAGAGCGGCGACGCCCGTCGACGGCGTCCGGTTCCGGCCGCGGCGGGTGCCGGACGGATTTGTAGCATGGCGGTATGCGCCTCATCGGAACCGTCTCACCGGACCGCCCGCTGCTCGTCGTCGCCGTCCGCGAGGAGGCGGCCCACCTGGACGAGCGGCTGCCCGTCCTGCTCACCGGCATCGGGAAGATCAACGCCACCGCCGCCCTGGCCACCGTGCTGGCCTGCGGCGAACTGCCGTCCCAGGTCGTCAACCTGGGCACCGCCGGTGCGCTCAAGCCGGGCTGGGAGGGCACCCACGAGGTGGCGAGCGTGCTCCAGCACGACATCGACACCCCGGTCCTGAAGGCGCTCACCGGCCGCACCTACGGCGCGCCGATCGACCTCGGGGCCGCCGGCGGCCCGACCCTGGCCACCGGCGACCTGTTCGTCTCCGACCCGGCCGCCCGCGACCGGCTCGCGCTCAGCGCCGACCTGGTCGACATGGAGGGCTACGCGATCGCCACCGTCGCGCGCCGCGCCGAGGTGCCGGTCCGGCTGGTCAAGCACGTCAGCGACGAGGCCGGCGAGGGCGCCGACCGGACCTGGCGGGAGTCGGTCGACGGCTGCGCGAAGGTCCTCGCCGCCTGGGTCCGCGACCACCTGCACTGAGCCCTGGGGAACGGCCGCCGGAGATGCTTCAATGGCCCCCGTCCGAGCGGCACTTGACCGGCAAGGAGCGGGGGCCATGCGCAAGTCGTACTACGCGGCACACACCTACATGATCCTGGGACTGATCTCGGGGCTGTACTACCGGGAACTCACCCGGGCCAACCACTTCGAGGGCGACACCCAGCTCTCCGTCGTCCACACCCACCTGCTCGCGCTCGGCATGCTGGGCTTCCTGATCGTGCTGGCCCTGGACAAGCAGTTCGGGCTGTCCGGGCACCGGCTGTTCAGCTGGTTCTTCTGGTGCTACAACGCCGGCATCGCGATCACCGTCGGCACGATGACGGTCAAGGGCACCCTCACCGTGCTCGGCCACCAGGTCTCCGAGGCGGTCTCCGGCATCGCGGGCCTCGGCCACATCGTGCTCACCGTCGGGCTGGTCCTGCTCTTCGTGCTGCTCGGCAAGCGCCTCAAGCCGGAAGCGGCGGCCGCGGAGCCCGGCAAGGGCCCGGTCGGAGCCGCCGCCGCAGACGCTCAGGCCTGAGCGGCCTTCAGCACGTCCCCGGTGGCCACCACCTTGGCGAACCGCATCCGGTGCAGGACGGCCGCGGTCGCCCGGGCCAGCTGCTCGGCCGGGATCGACACGCCGTCCGGCCCGGCCATCGCGAAGGTGTGCATGGCGTCGGTCGGGAAGACCACGTCGTAGCCCAGGTTGCCGCCCATCCGGGCGGTGGTCTCGTTGCAGACGTTGGTCATGATCCCGGCCACCACCAGCTGGGTGGCACCCCGGGCCTGCAGCCACGCGTGCAGGTCCGGGGTGCCGTAGAACGCACTGTTGACGGTCTTGGTGATGTGCAGGTCCGCCGCGACCCCGGCCATCATCGGCTTCAGCTCGTACCCCGGGGTGCCCGGGGCGAGCGGGCCGCCCGGGGAGCCGTGCTGGACGGTGACCACCGGCCGGCCGGTCGCCGCCCAGGCGTCCAGCAGCGCGGCCATGTTCGCCTCGGCCTGCGGGTTGTCGCGCTCGCCCCAGAAGGCGGCGTCCTCGAAGCCCTGCTGGACGTCGATCATGATCAGGACGGCGTCGGCGGCGAGCCGGAGCGGGGCGTCGAATGCGCTGGTGTTCGTCATGGCTCCATCCTGCGAGCCCGCCACCGGGGCCGGTGAGAGGCGGAAGAGCCCACCATCGATACATTCCTGCCATGCGCACCGTTGGCTGCCTGATCTTCGACGGCGTCCGCGCCTTCGACTACGCCGTCGTCACCGAGGTCTGGTCGAACCGGGTCGGCCGCCCCGGCCTGCCCGGCTTCGACCTGCTGGTCTGCGGACCGCCCGGCGCCCGGGTCGCGCTCACCGGCGGCCTGGAACGCGTCCCCGACGCCGGACTCGACGCGCTCACCCGCTGCGACCTGGTCCTCGTCCCCGGCATGGCCGACCCGCTCGCCCCGTTCGACCCCGCCCTGCTCGACGCGGTCCGCGCCGCCCACGCGGCCGGCGTGCAGATCGCCTCGCTGTGCGCCGGCGCCTTCCTGCTCGCCGACGCCGGACTGCTCGACGGCCGCACCGCCACCACCCACTGGTGGCTCGCCGACCGGCTGGCCGAACGCCACCCCGCCGTCCACGTCGACCCGCAGGTCCTGTTCACCGGCGACGGCCGGATCTGGACCTCGGCCGGCGTCGCCGCCGGCATCGACCTGTGCCTGCACCTGGTGCGCACCGCGCACGGGCAGCAGGCCGCCGCGGAGATCGCCCGCTCCATGGTCACCGCGCCCTTCCGCACCGGCGGGCAGGCCCAGTTCATCCCCTCGCCGGTCCCCGCCGCCGCCGAGCGCGACGACCCGCTGACCGCCGTCCGCGGCGCCGTCCTGGCCGCGCTCGACAGCCCGTGGACCGTCGGCCGGATGGCCCGCGAGGCCGTCATGTCCGAACGCACCTTCGCCCGCCGCTTCGCCGAGGCCACCGGCACCCCGCCGCTGCGCTGGCTCCTCGAACAGCGCGTCCTCGCCGCGCAGCGGCTCCTGGAGGAGACCGACCTGCCGGTCGACGCGATCGCCGTCCGCTGCGGCTTCGGCTCCGCCGTCTCGCTCCGCCCCGTCTTCACCCGCCGCGTCGGCGTCGCCCCCCGCGAATACCGTCGCACCTTCCGCGGCCGCACCCCTGCCGCGGGCACCGCCTAGCGCGGCACCTCCCGGCCCTTGTCGGGGCGGCCGGTGGCGGGGTCGAGGGTGAAGACGGTGCGGGAGTCCTCCCGGGTGACGGTGATCTCGTTCGGGCCGGTCCACTCCGCGTGCTCGTCGTGCTCGAACCCGTCGTACTCGCCGAGGTCCCAGTGCCGTTCGGACCAACCGGTGCCGGTCCGGAGCTCGAACCGGTAGACGGGGTCGATGAAGTCGAGGTCGATGACGGTCACCACCCGGTCGGGTTGCGCCGGGGAGGTGAGCCGCTCCATCGGGTGGGCGCCGCCGGACTTCGTGAGCGCCACGAAGACCACCAGCGCGCCTACGAGGACCAGCGGGGCCAGGAGAGCCGCGCAGCCGATCTGGGACCACTTGGTGCGGAAGTCCAGTTCGACCACCAGGGAGAGCACGATCAGCGCGATCGCGCCGCCGAGCAGCAGCACCGGACGGTTGAGCCAGGACTCGACTCTGACGAGTCCGCCGTCCGTCGCGGCCCGCGCTCCCGGCAGGTGGGCCAGCACGGCCAGCAGCGCCACCCCCCGCAGGCTCCAAGCCACTTGGCGGCGCTGCCGCTTGGTCATCCGCTTCCCCCGGGTGATCATTCCGGGGACTTTACTACGTGGGCCCGCCGCCGCGCGGCCGGTCGGGTGTGCGGACCCGGTGCGGACGCGCGGCGGTGGGGGATCGGGGGTCGGCGTCAGGCGGCGACCGGGTGGACGCTGGGGTAGGCGTCGCGGAGGCGGTGCTGGGCGGTGGCCCCGGCGCCGAGGTGGTCGAGGCCGAGGAGGGCGGCGCCGAGCACGGGTGGGGCGACGACGACGCGGGGTTCGGCGAGCGGTGCCACGGCGGCGAGCCGGGCCAGCAGGTTGTCCATCAGCAGGGGCTGACGGGACGCCAGGACGCCGCCGCCGAGGACGACCGGGACGGGTTCGCCGATCAGGTCGAGCCGGGTGAGGGCGACGGTCACGAAGCGGGTGATCTCGTCGGCCTGGCGGTCGATCAGTTGCAGCGCGGTCGGGTCGCCGGCCTCGCCGGCGGCGAAGAGCACCCGGGAGACCTCGTGCAGCCGGCCCGGGTCGAGGTCGCCGAGGTGCATGGCCTCGGCGACGGCGCCGGCGCCGGGCAGGCCGAAGTGCGCGCCGATCATGGCGGAGAGCAGGGTGGGCCCGCCGCGGCCGTCCTCGGCGCGGGTGGCGTGCCACATGGCCTCGGAGGCGAGTCCGCCGCCGCCGCCCCAGTCGCCGGTGAGTGTGCCGAGTGCGGGCCAGCGGGCGGTCCGCCCGTCGGGCCGCAGGCCGACGCAGTTGATCCCGGCGCCGCAGACCACGGCGACGCCGTACGGCCCGTCGGTGCCGGCCCGCAGCAGGCCGAAGGTGTCGTTGGCGACGGCGGTGCTGGGGGCCCAGCCGTGGGCGGTGATCTCGGCGTGCAGGCGCTGCTCCTCGACCGGCAGGTCGGCGTTGGCGAGGCAGGCGCTGACGTGGGCGGCGACGGGTCCGTCGGCCGGCAGGCCGGCCTGGGCGGCGGCGGTGCGGACGAGCGGGGCGAGGGCGCCGACGGTCGCTTCGACGCCGTTGGCCTGCGGCTGGAAGCCGCCGCCGCGGGCGGTGCCGAGGACCCGCCCGTCGGTGGAGACGAGGGCCACGTCGGTCTTGCTGTTGCCGGCGTCGATGGCGAGGACGCCGGGGAGGTGCTCGGGGTGCGGTCTGGTCATCGGTGCATCCCCCCAGGGTGGTGCGTGGTGGTCATGGTGGGTGGTCACGCCCAGCCGAGGTGCTGGCGGTTGTGGGCGATCAGCCGGTCGGTGAGTTGGTCGGCGAGTTCGATCTGGCCGATCAGCGGGTGGGCGAGCAGGGCGTCGAAGACCCGGTCGCGGCCGCCCTTGAGCGCGGCCTCCAGGGCGAGGTGCTCGTACGCGGTGACGTTTGCGATCAGTCCGGCGTAGAGGGGTTCGACGGGGCGCTGCGGGAGCGGGCGGACGCCGGTGGCGTCGACCTCGGCGGGGACCTCGACGACGGCGTCGTCGGGGAGGAACGGCAGGATGCCGTCGTTGCGGGTGTTGACCACCTGGACGCTCTTCTGCCCGCCGGTGCCGAGCAGGGCGGCGATCAGCTGGACGGCGGCCTCGGAGTAGAAGGCGCCGCCGCGCTTGCCGAGGAGTTCGGGCTTGGTGTCGAGGGCGGGGTCGGCGTACATCTCCAGCAACTGCTTCTCGATGGCGGCGACCTCGGCGGCGCGGGAGCCCTTCTCCTTGAGCTCGGCGACGACCTGGTCGTGCTGGTAGAAGTAGCGCAGGTAGTACGAGGGGACGACGCCGAGCCGGCGGACGACGGGCAGCGGCAGGTGCAGGTCGGCGGCGATCTCCTCGCCGTGGCCGGCGAGCAGGTCGGGGAGCACCTCGCGGCCGGTGGCGGCGCCGGGGGCGTCGAGCAGGGTGACGCCGCGCTCCCAGGTGAGGTGGTTGAGGCCGACGTGGTCGAGGCGGATCAGCTCGGGGTCGACGCCGAGGTGGGCGGCGAACTTGCGCTGGAAGCCGATCGCCACGTTGCACAGGCCGACGGCCTTGTGCCCGGCGGTCTGCAGGGCGCGGGTGACGATGCCGACCGGGTTGGTGAAGTCGACGATCCAGGCGTCCGGGTTGGCCCGGCGGACCTGCTCGGCGATGTCCAGGACGACCGGGACGGTGCGCAGCGCCTTGGCGAGGCCGCCGGCGCCGGTGGTCTCCTGGCCGACGCAGCCGCAGTCCAGCGGCCAGGTCTCGTCCTCGTTGCGCGCGGCCTGGCCGCCGACCCGCAGCTGGAGCAGGACGGCGTCGGCGCCCTGGACGCCGGCGGTGACGTCCACCGAGGTGGTGACGGTCGCGGTGTGGCCCTGCTTGGCGAAGATCCGGCGGGCCAGGCCGGCGATCAGCTCCAGCCGGTCGGCGGCCGGGTCGATCAGGACGAGCTCGCCGATCGGCAGGGTGTCCCGCAGCCGCGCGAAGCCGTCGATCAGTTCGGGGGTGTAGGTGGATCCACCGCCGACGATGGCCAACTTCAGTGCAGACATCAGCCTTTGACTCCTGTGAGTGTGACGCCTTCGATGAAGGCTTTCTGGGCGAAGAAGAACAGGACGATGACCGGCGCCATCACCAGCAGGGTGGCCGCCATGGTGAGGTTCCAGTTGGTGTGGTGGGCGCCCTTGAACGACTCCAGGCCGTAACTGAGCGTCCAGGCGCCCTCGTTCTCGCTGGAGTAGATCTGCGGGCCGAAGTAGTCGTTCCAGCAGCAGAAGAACTGGAACAGCGCGACCGCGGCGATCGCCGGCTTGGCCATCGGCAGCACCACCCGCAGCAGGGTGCGCAGTTCGCCGCAGCCGTCGATCCGGGCGGCCTCCACGTACTCCTTGGGGATGGTCAGCAGGAACTGGCGCAGCAGGAAGATGGAGAACGCGTCGCCGAAGGCCATCGGGATGATCAGCGGCCAGAGCGAGCCGGTCAGGTGGAGCTGCTTGGCCCAGAACAGGTACATCGGGATGACGGTGACCTGCGGCGGCAGCATCATCATCGAGATGACCGCCATCAGGGCGAGGTTGCGCCCGCGGAAGCGGAACTTGGCGAGCGCGTACGCCACCGGGACGCTGGAGACCACGACCAGCAGGGTGCCGAGCCCGGCGTACAGCAGGGTGTTGCGCCACCAGGTGAGGAAGCCGGGGGTCCGCCAGACCTCGGCGTAGTTGCCCCAGTGCCATGCGTGCGGCCACAGCTCGGAGGTGAGCGCCTGCTGGTCGCTCATCACCGAGGTGAGGAACACGAAGACGAAGGGCAGCAGGAAGAACAGTGCGGCGGCGACGGCCAGCGAGTGGACGGCCACCCAGTTGAGCAGTGCGCGGCGGCGGATCGCGGGGGCGGCGGTCGCGCGGGCGGCGCGGGCCGGGGCGGTGATGGTGGTCATCGCGCTCACTCCTCGTTCAGGAAGCCGGCGCGGCGGCGCAGCAGCAGGGAGGTGAAGGCCATCGAGAGGGCGAACAGGATGACCGCGACCACGCACGCCGAGCCGGTGTCGAAGCGCTGGAAGCCGAGGCTGTACACCATCTGCGGCAGGGTCCAGGTGGAGCCGTGCGGGTAGCCGGGTTCGAACTGCTGGCCGGAGCCGCCGATCACGCCGCTGGCGACCTTCCCGGCGACGATCGCCTGGGTGTAGTACTGCATGGTCTGGATCACGCCGGTGACCACGGCGAACAGCACGATCGGGGTGATGTTCGGGAAGGTCACGTAGCGGAACTTCTGCCAGGGCCCGGCGCCGTCCAGCTCGGCGGCCTCGTACTGCTCGCGCGGGACGTCCAGCAGCGCCGCCATGAAGATCACCATCAGGTCGCCGACGCCCCACATCGCCAGCAGGGTCAGCGCGGGCTTGGACCAGGTCGGGTCGGTGAACCAGCCGGGCTGCGGCAGGCCGAGCTCGCCGAGCAGGTGGTTGACCGGGCCGGTGCCGGGGTTGAGCAGGAAGGCGAAGGCCATCGTGGCGGCCACCGGCGGGGCCAGGTAGGGCAGGTAGAAGGCGGTGCGGAAGAACCCGGCGCCGGTCCTCACCTTGGTGATCAGCAGGCCGATGCCGAGGCCGAAGGCGACCCGCAGGGTGACCATCACCGCGACCAGCCACAGGGTGTTGCCGAGCCCCTGCCAGAAGAACGGGTACTTGGTGAGGACGTAGTCCCAGTTCTTCAGGCCGGTGAAGGTCGGCGGCGCGAAGCCGTCGTACCGCATGAAGGAGAAGTAGACGGTGGAGACCAGCGGGTAGGCGAAGAACACGCCGAAGCCGACCAGCCAGGGGGAGAGGAACGCGAGGGTGCGGGCCCGCTCCCGCCGGCGCTTGCGGCGCAGCACCGGCGGGAGGGAGGAGCTCAGGACTGCCATGCCGTCACTTCGCCTGGTCGATCGCGGCGTCGATCTCCTTGGCGGTGGCCGCCAGGCCCGCCTTCAGGTCGTTCTGCCGGCCGGCCTCGACCTCGTAGCTGAGGTTCTGCAGCGAGACCTGGTAGGCGCCGCCGTTGACCGAGGCCGGGGTGGTCGAGGAGTTCGGGTTCTTGGCGATGTCGACGAAGGTGCGGAAGGCGGCGTCGGCGTCCAGCTTCGGCGAGTTAAGCGCGGCCAGGGTGGACGGCACGTTGTGGATCGCGTTGGCGAAGGAGACCACCGCGTCGGTGTCGGTGGTCAGGAACTTCACCAGCTCCCAGGCGGCGGTCTGCTTCTTGCTGCCCTTGGCGATGCCGATGATGGTGCCGGTCTGGTAGCCGCGGCCGTAGCTGGCGGCCTGGTCGTCCGGCACCGGGAAGGGCGCGGTGGCCCACTCGAAGTCGGGCTTGTCCTCGGCGAGCGAGGCGGTGCGCCACTCGCCGTCCAGGGCCATCGCCACCTGCCCGGCGGTGAACGGGTTCTTGGCGCTGAACTCGTCGCCGAAGCCGGTGCGGAACTTCTCCAGCTTCTCGAATCCGCCGAGCTTCTCCACCAGCGCCTTCTGCCAGGTCAGCGCGGCGGTGACGGTCGGGTCGGTGGCCACGTTCGACTTGCCGTCGGCCCCGAAGTACGTGGAGCCGAACTGGCCCAGGTAGTGCGCGACGGAGGTCTCGTAGCCGTGGTAGTTCGGCATGAAGCCGAGCTGCTTGAACGAGTCGCCGTCGGTGAGGGTCAGCTTGACCGCGGCCGCCTCGAACTCGCTGAAGGTCTTCGGCGGCGCGGTGATGCCGGCCGCCGCGAAGGCCGTCTTGTTGTAGTAGAGCCCGTACGCGTCGCCGAGCAGCGGCAGCGCGCACTGGTTGCCCTTGAACTGGCTGTACTTGAGCATCGCGGCGGGGAAGGTGGCGGCCGGGTCGATGCCGTCCTTCTTCAGCATCGGCGCCAGGTCGGTCCACACGTTGGAGGAGCAGAACTTGCCGACGTTGTCGGTGGTGAAGGAGGACACCACGTCGGGGGCGTCCGAGCCGCCGGCGCGCAGCGCCTGCTCGCTCTTGTCGTCGGCGATGTTGCCGACCACCTTGACGTGGATGTTCGGGTGCTTCTTCTCGAACGCGGCGATGTTGTCGTTGATCGCCTTGACCTCGTTGTCCTGGCTCCAGCCGTGCCAGAAGGTGATGCTGACGTCCTGGCCGGCCGCCGAACCGTCGTCGGCGGAGCCGGAGTTCGTGCCGGTGCAGGCGGTCGCGAGGACGGCCAGACAGGTGGTGGAGACGAGGGCGGCGGACGCGCGGCGAAGGCTGTTTCTGGCCATCTGGGGGCTCTCCTGGGAGTACGGGGGCAGGCGGCATGGCCCGTCGGCCCGTGTGCGGGGGATGGGAGCGTGGTGCGGTGGTGCCGGTGGTGCATCGGTCGGGTCAGTGGGTGGAGAAGAGCGCGTCCCGGGCGGTGGCGAGGGCGCGCTGCAGCGCACCGTGCAGGACGGGTGAACCGGGTACGGCGGAGCTGCGCACCTCCGGCCGGGGCAGCGAGATCCGGGCCAGCTCCTCGGCGACCATGGCGCGCAGGCGCTCGCCGCCGGCGGTCGGGGTGGAGCCGGAGAGGACGAGCAGTTCGGGGTCGACCACGGCGACGATCACCGCCAGGCCGACCGCCAGCCGTTCGGCCAGCGCGCGCAGGAAGCCCTCGCCGGCCGGGCTCGCGGCAGCCCGGGCGACGGCCTGCTCGGCACTGGCGGCGGCCAGCCCGTGCTCGGCGGCGAGCGCCAGCACGGCGGGCTCGCCGGCCAGGTCCTGGAAGCCGCCGGAGCCGTCCTTGCGCAGGTCGTCGACGACCGGTGCGCCCGGCACCGGCATGTAGCCGACCTCGCCGGCGCCGCCGGTGAAGCCGCGGTGCAGCCGGCCGCCGATCACGATCGCCGCGCCGATGCCCTCCTCGGCCCAGAGCAGGACGAAGTCCTCGCAGTCGGCGGCCGCGCCCAGGGCCTGCTCGGCCACCGCGGCGAGGTTGACGTCGTTCTCGATCGACACCGGGACGCCGAGCGCGGCCTCCAGGTCGGCGACCAGGTCGGGGGACTGCCAGCCCGGCAGGTGGGAGGCGTACCGGAGCTCGCCGGTGGTCGGGTCGAGCGCGCCGCCGATGCCGATCACCGTCTCGTGCAGGGCGTCCGCGGGCAGCCCGGCCAGCCGGACGGTGTGCGCGACGGCCTCGGCGATCCCGGCGGCGGTGCCGGTGACCGGCCAGCCGGCGGTGGCGACCCGGTGCTCGGCCAGGGTGGCGCCGGTGATGTCGGCGACCGCCACCCGGACGTGGGTGGAGGTGACGTCCAGGCCGGCGACGTACCCGGCCGCCGGGTTGACCTGGTAGAGCTGCGCGTTCGGCCCGGGGCCGCCGGCCGTGGTGCCGACCGGGACGACCAGGCCGGCCGCCTCCAGCCGCGCCAGCAGCTGCGAGGCGGTGGGCTTGGACAGGCCGGTCAGGCTGCCGATCCGGGTGCGGGAGAGCGGCCCGTTGGCGAGCAGCAGCTCCAGCGCGGCGCGGTCGTTGATGGCGCGCAGCAGGCTGGGGGTGCCGGCGAGCGGGGGACGGGTGGTGCGGCGGTTCTCGGTCACGGCCCAGATACTCCTCTCACCGGTCCGGTTCGGCCAACTGTTAGGAAAGTTTCCAATCCCGGGAGTGGTGGTGTCAAGAACGCGAAAGGCCCCGCTCGGTTCGAGCGGGGCCATCGTTATGGTGCGGTTATTCGGAGGCCTGCGCCGGTATCGGCTTGGCGGCCAGCGAACGGGCCGAAGTCGGGTCCGCCAGCACCGAGGGCGGCAGCACCTCCGCGACGGGCGCGACCGGAGCGGCCGCCGCCGCGGCGGCCTCCTCCTTGAGCTTCACCCCGGCCTGGTCGAACGCCGCCTTCAGGCGCATCCGCAGCGCCCGCGACACCTGCGGCGCCTTGCCCGGCGTGCAGCGCGCCTCGACCCGCAGCAGCACCGAGTCGGCCGCCACCGACTCCACGCCGAGCACCTTCACCCGGCCCCACACCAGCTCGTCGT
Organism: Kitasatospora sp. NPDC048365; assembly: GCF_043200835.1. Lineage (NCBI taxonomy): Bacteria > Bacillati > Actinomycetota > Actinomycetes > Kitasatosporales > Streptomycetaceae > Kitasatospora > Kitasatospora sp. NPDC048365. Next base: position 91,125 of record NZ_JBICYJ010000023.1, on the reverse strand, counting down.
ACGGGGTCTCCTTGGACAGCTGGTCGGCGGTCTCCAGGATCAGCGCCTCGACCTGCGCCAGGTCCTCCTTGTAGCCGACCTGGACGTCCACCGTCGCGGTGCCCCAGCCCTGGCTCATGTTGGCGATCCGCTTCACCTCGCCGTTGCGGATGTACCAGATCTCGCCGCCGGTGCCGCGCAGCTTGGTGACCCGCAGGCCCACCTCCAGCACCGTGCCGGTGGCCACCCCGGTGTCGATCTCGTCGCCGACGCCGTACTGGTCCTCCATGATCATGAAGACCCCGGACAGGAAGTCGGTCACCAGGTTGCGCGCGCCGAAACCGATCGCCACACCCGCCACACCGGCGCTGGCCAGCAGCGGAGCCAGGTTCACCCCGAGCGCCGAGAGCACCATCAGCGCCGCCGTGCCCAGGATGGTGAAGCTGGAGACGCTGCGCAGCACCGAGCCGATCGCCTCGGAGCGCTGCTGGCGCCGCTCGGTGTTGACCACGCCGCTGTTGGCCAGCAGCCCGCCGATCATGCCGAGCTCGGCCTCGTCCTCGGCCGGCCGGGCCATCCGCGCGATCAGCTTGTCGATCAGCTTGCGCACCGCGGCGCGCAGCACCAGGGCCAGCACCACGATGAAGACGATCCGCAGACCGCTGGCCAACCAGCTCTGCCAGTTGTCGTCCAGCCAGCTCGCCGCCTGCCTGGTCGAGCTGGACACGTCGGCGGCACTGGTGGGCAGTTCGAAGGCGGGTGGGGTGCTGTCTGCGGTGGAGTCGGCGAGCATCGCCCCAGCCTAACGGCCCGGCGCCGGACGGCGGACACGCCGTCAGCGGCCCTCCGGCACCGCCGGAAGGGGCTCCCACCAGCGGCTCCGGGTGCAAGCCGTGCGTCCGTAGGGAATAACGCCTATGACGGAACGCACACCCGGGCAGCCGGGCCGCGCGGTCCGTTCACGAAGAAATGGTGGCGTCCTACGACGGCGTAAGGCGACACTGGGGGAGATCACGCCGCCAGGGCGTGGTCCACCCGCTCGTCCCGGCGCGAGCCACGCGTCGCAGGCGTCCTAGGAGGCCACCGTGCCGCATGTCCTGGTCCTCAACGCGTCCTACGAGCCACTCGGAGTGGTCTCGATGCGCCGCGCTCTCATCCTGGTCCTCAACCACAAGGCGATCAGCCTCGAGGACTCCGAGATCACTCTGCACAGCGCCACCAGCGCCGTCTCGGCGCCGTCCGTCGTCCGCCTGACCCGCTTCGTCCGGGTTCCCTACCGCGGGCCCGTCCCGCTCACCCGCCGCGCCCTGTTCGCCCGTGACCACGGGCGGTGCGTGTACTGCGGGGCCGCCGCCACCAGCGTCGACCACGTCATCCCGCGCAGCAGGGGCGGCCAGCACCGGTGGGACAACGTCGTCGCCGCCTGCCGCCGCTGCAACCACACCAAGGCCGACCGCCACCTCGCCGACCTCGGCTGGCGGATGAAGCACCCGCCCGCAGCCCCCGCGGGGCTGGCCTGGCGGGTGATCGGCACCGGGATCAAGGACCCGCGCTGGCGGCCCTACCTGGAGCCGTACGGCGGCCTGGAGCAGTTCCGGGACTTCGAGCACCGGGACCATACCGACCACGGCGGAGCCCTCCCGGCCCCGCTCACCCGTCCGCACCCCGCCCACCGCGGCGAGCGACCCGAACCGCTCTCCGCCTGACCCCCGGGCCTGCCCGAGACACCTCCATCCGGTACGCCTCATGGGCCGCCGGCGCCCCCGCCGCAGGGACGCCGGCGGCCCGCCGTCATCCCCGAACGGAGCGCCCGTGCCCCTGACCATTGCCGCCGTGTCCTTCGACGCCGACGACACCCTGTGGGACTTCGACTCCGGGTTCCGGCCCGCGATGGAGTACGCCGTACGGCGGCTGGACGAGGTGCTGGGCGTGGCCCACACGCTCGCGGGGCTGGAGGCGGTGCGCGAGGAGATGACGCTCGCCATGCCGGGCGCCGGGTACGCGGCGGCCCGCCGGGCCTCCTTCGTCGAGACCGTCCGCCGGGCGGGCGGCGCGCCGGGGCTGGGCGACGCGGTGTACGAGGAGTTCGTCGAGGTCCGGGCGGGTGCGACCCGGCTGTTCCCGGAGACCCGCGAGGTACTGGCCGCGCTGGGCGCGCGGCTGCCGCTCGCGCTGACCACCAACGGCACCGCCGACCTGGCCTGGTTCGGCCTGCAGGACGTCTTCGCCGTGGTCACCCGGGGGGCCGAGTGCGGCATCCACAAGCCGGACCCGGGGATCTACCGGGTGACCGCGCAGCGGCTGGCCGTCCCGGTCGGCGCGGTGCTGCACGTCGGCGACCACCCGGTGGAGGACGTCGACGCGGCCCGGGCGGCCGGGATGCAGGCCGTGCTGCTGGACCGCACCGGCGTCGCGGCCGGTGCGATCGACACCCTGACGGCCCTCCTCGACCTGGCCGGCGGGGCCGGCCGGTCGTGACGGGCCGGCGCCCGACGGGTCAGTGCGGGGTGACGGCGTACAGCTCGACGGCGGACAGCGCGTAGCCGTAGGCGGTCGCCCGGGTCACGCCCTGGATCCGCAGGTAGCGGGTGTTCGGCGCGTCGAAGCGGACCGTCTCGGCGCCGCCCCGGCCGTCGTCCACGGTGGCGACGGTCGTCCAGCTGAGGCCGTCGGTCGAGGTCTGGATCCGGTACGCCGAGGCGTACGCCTCCTGCCAGCGCAGCACCGCCGAGCCCAGCCGGGCCGCCGCGGGCAGTTCGAACTGCACCCAGGCGTCGTCCTTGGCGGGGGCGGTCCAGCGGGTCTTGGGGTCGCCGTCGACCAGCGCCGAGGCGGGGGTGGACGGGCCGGCGTCGCCGGAGGAGGTGACGGTGGCGCCGCGGGCCTGGTCGGCGCCGCCGGTCGGCGGCACCACGTGGACCTGGAGCACCTGCTGGACGGCGACCGTGCCGACCGTCAGGGTCAGCGGCACCCGGTAGGTGCCGGTGGGCGTGGTGGCGGCCGCGGTGATCTGCACGGGCGCGCCGAACCGCCCGCCGCGTTCCACGCTGACGGCGGCGGTCGGCGCCACCGTGAGCCCGGCGGCGACGGCCGGGACCTGGGCGGTCAGCGTGCCGGTGAGCAGGTCGGGGCGGCCGGAGTCGACGACGGCGCGGGTCTGCGCCGGGGTGGTGGCGCCGGCGACCACGTCGACGGTGGACTCGCTGAGGGTGAGCAGGGCGACCGGCGCGTCGGCGTACCAGGGGATGATCTGGTTGACCACCGGCGGCTCCCCGCCGGCGGCCCAGACCAGCCGGATCGCGTCGGCGGGCTGGCCGCCGCCGCGCAGCTCGTTCCAGCCGGGCCTGACCTCGCCGATCGGGTCCCAGTGGCCGTCCGCGCGGCGGACCTGCGCGGTGGCGGTGGCCCGGACGGTCGGGTCGGTCAGCACGGTGACCCGGTCCAGCGGGCGGGCGTTGCCGAGTTCGACGGTGAGCGGGGTGTCCCCGGCGCCCGGCGCGGTGGCGGCCCGGTACGCGGTGTCGGGGTCGCCGTCGAGCACCGCGGCGGCGGAGGAGCCGGGCGCGGCGGGCGGGCCGCTGACGGTGGCGGGGGTGTCCTGCGGCGCGGCGACGGTGAACTCGCGGATCGCCACCGCGGTCTTCTGGCCGCCGGTGGCGCGCAGCCGGACGGCCCGGGCGACGGTGCCCGCGGGGGCGTCGACGCTGACGGTCTTCTGCCCGTGCACCCGGGCGAGCTGCTGCCAGCCGCCGGTGCCGGTGGTGTACTCCAGCACCCCGTCGCGGAGGTAGTCGTCGGCGGCGGCGGCCGCGTCGGGGCCGTCGCCCCAGGAGCCCATCAGCACGGTGACCTGGCCGAGCGGGCGGGCCGCGCCGAGGTCGAGCCCTATCGCGTCGCCGGTCTGCGGCGCCGCGGAGGTCCAGTAGAAGGTCCCGGCGGCGCCGTCGGTCATCAGCGCGGGGCCGTGGCCGTGCGCGGCGGGCATCGTGGTGGTCGGGTTGATCCCGCCCTCGGTGATCCCGGACCAACTGTCGGCGGCCTGCAGCGCCCGCTCCAGGAAGCGGTCCAGCACGCCGGCGCCGACGGTGACCGGTGCCTGCTCCAACTGCTCGCGCTGGCGCCGGACGTCGACCCGGGCCTGCCAGGCGCCGGCGCCGTCGCCGCCGCGCTGGGCGAGCAGCATGTCGACGGCGGAGCGGCCGGCCAGGCCGTAGCCGGAGAGCCGGTCCAGCCACGGGCCGGTCTCGGCGGCGACCGCCGTGCCGGCCAGGGCCCGCGGCGCGTCGGCCATCGCGGAGAACGCCTCGCGCAGCGGCGCGGCGGCGTCCTTGAGCCGGGCCGGGTCGGGCGCGGCGCCGGAGGCGGGCTCCAGCGCGCCCCAGAACCGCTCCAGCAGCGGCGTCAGGTACGCCGACTCGGTGCGGTTGAGCGGGGAGGAGGAGCTGTTGCCGGCGAGCGCGGTGAGCGCGGCCAGCTCGGCCGGGTCGGCGCTGAGGGCGCGCAGCGCGGCCCGCCAGGATTCCTGCGGCTGGTAGCCCTCGGGCTGCCAGCCGAAGTCGGCGGCGGTGGCCAGCGGGATCCGCGACACCGACGGCTGGCTCATCGCCGAGGTCAGCAGCACCGCCGAGCGCTTGGCCACGTCCGGCTCCCGCCCGGCGTAGCCGCCGAGGTACAGCCGGTCCGGCGTCGAGTCGTTCACCGGGTAGTTGTCCCAGGTCACCAGCGAGCGGCCGAACAGGGCGGCGGTGTCGGCGATCTGACCGTTCGTCACCTGCTGGGGGATCACCCCGCCGCCGCTCCAGACCACCTGGACGCCCTGCGGCAGCGCGGCCGCCAGCGCCGAGCGGTAGGGCGAGGCGCCCTGCTTCTGGTACTCGGTGGGCACCACCGACAGCGGCGCCAGCTCCGGGTGCCCGGCCGTCAGCCGCTCCTGCACCTTCGCCACCAGCGCGGCCTGCGCCTTCGCGGCCGCCGCCGGCCCGGTGCCGTACGCCTTGCGGTCGGCGCCGCAGTGCCACTCGTCGTAGCTGACGTCCAGGAACTGCAGCTGGAACGCCCGGAACCCGGCCTGCCGCATCGACTCCAGCTTCGCCACCAGCGCGTCCACGTCCTTGCCGGAGGTGAAGCAGAACGACTGCCCCGGCTCGATCGAGTACGCCGCGGTGACGTGGTTGTCCCGGGCCCGCGCGGTCAGCCGGCGCAGCTCGTCCAACTGCGCGGCCGGGTAGGCGTCGCGCCACTTCTGCACCCGGTACGGGTCGCCGCCGGGGGCGTACAGGAACTGGTTCTGCTTGGTCCGGCCGAGGAAGTCGATCAGCTCCAGCCGCTGCTCGACGGTCCACGGGGTGCCGTAGAAGGTCTCCGCGGTGCCGCGCACCGGGGCGCCGCTCGGCCAGTCCCGCACCGCCACGCCGGGGAAGCCCTTGCCCGCCTCGGCGAGCTGGCCCTGGCCGGCCGGGACGGGGGCGAGCAGCTGCCGCAGGCTCTGCGCCGCGTAGAAGGTGCCCGCGTCGTCGGTGCCCGCCAGCACCACCGCGCCGTACGAGCCGCCGCCCGCGAGCGGGAGCTGCCCGGCGCTCAGCACGTACCCGCCGGGCGGCATGCCGTCCAGCGAGGGCGCCGCGTAGTCCTTGCCGCCAGCCGCGGTGGCCAGTTCGCGCAGCGCCCGGTCGGTGGGGCCGCCGGCGCCCTCGCGCGGGCCGCCCACGTACACCACCAGGGCGCCGGGGGTCGGTGCCGGAGCCTCCGGCACCGCGGTCACCTCGGCCGCGCCGGCGTCCGCCAGCAGCTCCCGGACCACCTCGACGGCCGGGCCGTCCGCGCCGTCGGCCAGCACCAGCTGCACGGTGTGCGGCACGGTCACCGGCCGGCCGGCCCGTTGCAGGTGCTGCGGGCGGGGGAAGACCTGCGGGTCGGCCAGCGTGCCGAGCGGCACCGCCGCGGCCGGGGCGGTGCTCACCGCGCGGCCGCCCTGGACGGGTGCCGCGTAGCCGGGGGTGCTGGCCAGCAGGCCGCCGACCACGGCGGCCGCCGAGAGCGTCGCCGCCAGCTGCAGGGTGGTGGACCGCCGCCCGGCGCGGCGCTCGGCGCGTACCGAGGCCAGCAGCGGGGTGGTGCCCTTGATGTCGGCGATGAAACGGTCCGCCGCGCGTGGCGCGAGCTGCCGGGCGGTCCGCGCGGCGGTGCGCCGCGCCGCGAGCGCCGCGGGGTGGCCGAGCACGTCGCGCAGGGCTGCGCTGTGCTCGATCTGCTGCCTGAGCCGCCGACCGGCAGCCACCGACACCCGAGCCTGCACGGAGCCTCCTCGCACCCAAAAGCCGAGCTCAGCGGCGCCCCTGCCGGCCCATGCCGACCCACTTCGCTCCACGGCCGACCCAGCCCATCAGGTGGCCCGTCCACTGTCAACGCCGGTGACAGCTATGCCCGGTATGTCGGTATCCGATCCCGGTCGAACGCGGCCGTGTCGGTCGGGGTCGGGCGGGTCGGTGGCGGGTAGGACTGTGCCTGTTCGCACATAGGTGTCTCACGGTGTCTTTGGACGGAGTGCGCAGTGGCCGCATACCTCGATCCCGACCAGGCCGGCAGCGAGCAGGTGCCGGCGGAGGACAATCCGCCCGCTCCACCGGAGTTGGTGGCGCTGGCCCACGCCCACGGCGTGGACAGCAGCTACGACCCCGGCAGCGGGCCGGTCCCCGTCGCACCCGCGGTGCTGGTCGCCGTGCTCGCCGCGCTCGGCGTGGACGCGAGCACCCCCGAGGCGGTCCGCGCCGGACTCGAGCGCCACCGGGCCGAGACCGCGGCCCGCCTGCTGCCGCCCACCGTGGTCGTCCGGGCCGGCCGGCGCACCGCCCTCGACGTCCCGGCCGACGCCCAGGTCACCGTGGAGCTGGAGCAGGGCGGCGAGTGGACGCTGCCCAGGAGCCACTCGCACTGGCTGCCCGCCGACCTGCCGCTCGGCCGGCACACCCTGACCGCCGCGGTGGGCGGCCGCACCTCGCGGGCCGCCCTGATCGTCGCCCCGCAGCGGCTGCCCGAACCCGAGGGCCGCAGCTGGGGCTTCCTCGCCCAGCTGTACTCGGTGCTCTCCGAGCGCTCGTGGGGCATGGGCGACCTCGGCGACCTCGCCGAGCTCGCCAGTTGGGCCGGCAACGAGCTCGGCGCCGGCTTCCTGCAGATCAACCCGCTGCACTCGGGCATGCCCGGCGCCCCCTCGGACCCGTCCCCGTACCGCCCGTCCTCCCGCCGCTTCGCCGACCCGGTGCACCTGCGGGTCGAGGCCGTCCCCGAGCACGCCTACGCCGACGTCAGCGAACTGACCCGCCGCGGCGCCCAGTTGCGGGACGAGGTGCTCAAGCACGACGGCCTGATCGACCGGGACGCGGTCTGGGCGCTCAAGCGCGAGGCCCTGGAGGAGCTGCACCGGGTGCCGCGCGGGGTCGGCCGGGAGGCCGCCTACCGTGCCTTCGTCGAGCGCGAGGGCGACTGGCTGGAGCAGTACGCCACCTGGTGCGCGCTCGCCGAGCGGCACGGCGCCGACTGGCACGCCTGGCCGAAGGGCCTGCGGCACCCCGCGGACCCCCATGTCGCCGCCGCCCGGGCCGAGTCGGCGGACCGCGTGGAGTTCCACCGCTGGCTGGCCTGGCTGGTCGACGAGCAGCTCGGCGGGGCCCAGCACGCCGCCGAGGACGCCGGCATGCCGGTCGGCCTGATCCACGACCTCGCGGTCGGCGTCCACCCCGCCGGTGCCGACGCCTGGGCCCTGCAGGACGTCCTGGCCCGCGGCATCAGCGTCGGCGCCCCGCCGGACGCCTTCAACGCGCACGGCCAGGACTGGGGCCTGCCGCCGTGGCGCCCCGACGCGCTGGCCGCCGCCGGCTACGCCCCGTACGCCGAGCTGCTGCGCTCGGCCGCCCGGCACGCCGGCGCGCTGCGGATCGACCACGTGATGGGCCTCTTCCGGCTCTGGTGGGTGCCGGACGGCAACCCGCCCACCCACGGCGCGTACGTCCGCTACGACGCGGAGGCGATGCTCGGCGTGCTCGCGCTGGAGGCCCACCGGGCGTCCGCGTACGTGATCGGCGAGGACCTCGGCACGGTCGAGAAGGGGGTCCGCGAGCAGCTCACCGAGCGGGGTGTGCTCGGCACCTCGGTGCTCTGGTTCGAGCGCGACTGGCAGGACGGCGGCGAGATCCTGCCGCCCGAGCGCTGGCGCTCCGGCTGCCTGGCCACCCTGACCACCCACGACCTGCCGTCCACCGCCGCCCGGCTCTCCGGCGAGCACGTCGAGCTCCGCCACCGGCTCGGCCTGCTCGCCCGCGCGCTCGGCGAGGAGCAGGCGGACGCCGCCACCGAACTCGCCGAGTGGCGCACCGAGCTGACCCGGCTCGGCCTGCTGGCCGCCGGCGAGCAGCTCACCCCCGAGGCGCTGTACGCCTTCCTGCGGGCCACCCCGGCGGAGCTGGTCGGGGTCTGGCTGCCCGACACCGTCGGCGACCCCCGCCCGCAGAACCTCCCCGGCACCTGGGACCAGTACCCGAACTGGCGCCTGCCGGTCGCCGACCGCGGCGGCACGCCGGTCACCCTGGACCAGCTCGCCGCGGCCCCCGGTACCCGCCGTCTGGTGGAGGTGCTCGCCCAACACGCCGGAAGGCGCACCCCGGCGAGCGAGGCACGATAAGCGGCCGGTACCTTGGGAAACGTGGACAAGAGGAACGCTTTGCGCGCTGGTGCGGTCTCCGCAGCGGCCACGCTGATGATGCTGATGTCGTCGCCCGCCATGGCGCTGGTCCGGGACGACGGCGACGACCCGGGTGCCAGCCTGAGCGTCGCCCAGACCCTGGGCCTGTTCGTGGTCCTGCCGATCGTCTCCTTCTTCGTGATCGCCGGCCTGGTCATGCTGCCGACGCTCAAGAAGAAGTAGCAACAGCTCTCGTCAAGGGCTCGGGGCGCTGCCCCGGGCCCTTGTCGTGCTTCTCAGCTGCCAGTCGGCCGCCGTCGCCGGGGCCAGGTGCCGGGCGAACCCGGGCGTCCACTCCTGGCGGCCGTCGGGGTGGACGGCGAGGGCCTCGATCCCGGGGCGCCGGGCGGCCCAGGCGACGGCCCGGGAGGGGCCCATCGCGAAGGCGGCGGTGGTCCAGGCGTCGGTGCGGGCGAGGGTGCCCCCGACCAGGGTGAGCGAGGCGAGGCCGGTCGCCGGCCCGCCGCCCACCGGGTCGTGGACGTGGGCGCCGCGCTCCGCCGTCCCCGAGGTCGCGACGGCCAGGTCGTACCCGGTGACCACGGCGGCCAGCGCCCCGGCCCGGAGCGGGTGGGCGATGCCGATCCGCCACGGCCCGCCGGCCGTCTGCACGTCGCCGCCGCCGCAGACGCTGTGCTGCGCCGAGCCGGCGGCCCGCAGTGCCCGGGACGCATCCTCCACGGCCCAGCCCTTCACCCAGCCGCTGGGGTCCAGCCGCCCGTCCGGGTGGGCGGTGAAGTACCCGTCGGTCTCCTCGGCGACCTCCCGGCAGCGGGCCAGCACCTCCGCGACCTCGGGCCCGCACTGGTGCTCCGTCAGCTCCCCGCGGCCGAGCCGGCTGATCTCGCTGTCGGGCCGGTAGGGCGAGAGGACGGCGTCGATCCGGTGCAGCCGTGCGACGATCCGCCGCAGCGCGGCGGCCGTGCCCGGCCCCGGGTCGCGGACGGTGAACGAGAACACCGTCCCCATCACCCGCTCGACGTGCCGGATCACTTGACGCCCGCCTTGTCGAGGGCGCTCTGCAGCGACCCGGTGTAGCCGTCGCTGGTGTACGTGGCGCCGGAGACCACGTCGATGTCGGCGCTCTGCGCGGCGATCGCCTCCTGGTTGAGCAGCGGGATCGCGTAGCTGTTGATCTCCTGGTCCTTGCGGTCGTGCGAGGGGTACTCGACCACGTCGATCCTGGTGATCTTCGTGCCGTCCAGGGTGACCTTCACCTGGACCGGCCCGTACCGGGTGTTGACGGCGTCCCCGGTGACGGAGCGTCCGGTGGAGGCGGGGGCGGCCGCCCCGCCGCTCTCCGGCTCGGTGCCGATCGCCTGGACGGGCGCGTTCCCGCCGTCGTGCGGCTTGAGCGAGAGCAGCAGGACGACGCCCGCCGCGGTGGCGGTGGTGGTGACGACGGCTCGGCGCATGCCGGTGACTCCTCAGAACGCGAACGACTCGTGGTGGATGCGCGAGCGCCGGACCCCGGCGGCCCGCAGGGCCCGCTCCGCCTCGGCGGCGAAGGCGTCCGGCCCGCAGAGGTAGACCTCGTGCCCGGGCAGGTCGGGGACCAGCCGGGCGAGCGCCGCGCCCAGGTCGCCGACGTCCGCGCGCGGGCCGAGCAGCTCGTGCACCCGGGCCCCGCGCTGCCGGGCGACCACCGTCAGCTCCTCGCGGAACAGCACGTCGGACGGCCGGTGGGCGCGCTGCACCAGCGTCAGTTCGCCGTCCAGCGACTCCAGGAGGGCCCGCAGCGGGGTGATCCCGACGCCCGCGCCCAGCAGCAGCACCTTGCGTCCGCGCTGCCGCCGCGCGGTGAACGCGCCGTACGGGCCCTCCGCGCGGACCGGGGTGCCCGGGGCGAGGGCGGCGACGGCGGCACTGTGCGCGCCGAGGTCCTTCACGGTGAAGCGCAGGAAGCGCGGGTGCGGGGGAGCGGACAGCGAGTACGGGTTGGCGGCCCAGCGCAGGCCGGGCGCCTGGAACTGCAGCCGGAAGAACTGGCCGGGTTCGGCGCGCAGCGACTCCAGCCGCTGCCCGGTGAGGAAGAGCGAGACCACCCCGGGGGCCTCCTCGCGCACTTCGGCGACGCGCAGCCGGTGCCGGCGGTCGCGCAGCCAGGGCAGCAGCAGCCGGTACCAGCCGACGGCCGCCGCGGTGCCGAAGTACAGCGTGTACCAGCCGGCCCGGGCGGGGCCGGTGCCGAGGTCGGCGCCGGTGGAGAGCTGGTGGGCGAAGCCGAGCGCGACCGCGAGGTAGCCGCCCAGGTGCAGGTAGTACCAGGTCTCGTAGCCGAGCCGGCGGCGGGCGGCCCGCGCCGAGAGCGCGCCGGTGGCCAGGAGCAGCAGCGTCCCCAGCGTGGCCTTGATCATGTCGGGCCAGTCGAGGACGATCTCGACCGCCTCCCCGACGACGCCCTTCCCCCCGGTCAGCACGTAGCCCCAGACGATGGTGAGCACGTGGACGGTCACCAGGCCGACCAGGTAGCGCCCGCCGAAGGCGTGCCAGCGGGCCAGCCGGTCGGCGCCCACGGAGCGCTCCAGCGGCGGGATCCGGGCCATCAGGAGCAGCAGCACCGGTGCGGCGTAGCCGGCCAGCAGGCCGGTGATCCGGCCGGCGCCGGTGAGCCAGCCGGCCGGGCCGGCCACCGCGGTGGTCTGCAGCCACCAGGGGAGCAGCGCGGCCAGGGCGCCGGCGGCGATCAGGGCGAGCACCGCGCGGGGCACGGTCTCGGGGGACGGTGCGCGACGAGCCGTCATCGGGTGGTCCTCCTTCCGGACGGCGGGAAGGAGGTCACCGTGTCAGCCGCGGATGTCCGCCGGCTGAGGGGATCGCGCGAATCCGCCGCCGCTCACCGCCCGACCGTACGTTTTCGCAGGTCAGAGGCGTAGAGCGGCGGCGGATTTCTCATCGCTTTCTCACTGGCCGCCGGTGTACAGCAGCCGGTTGGGGGTGCCGGAGCCGATCCCGGAGAGGACGTTCCGGGTGGACTGGTCGGTCAGCCGGCGGGCCACCGCGGCGGCGTCGTCGGTCGGTCGGCCCTCCAGGTGGAGGGCGGCCGCGCCGGCGGCGTGCGGGGAGGCCATCGAGGTGCCGCTGAGCGACAGGCTGCCGCCGCCGAGGCGGGCCGAGAGGATGTCCGCGCCGGGCGCGTACAGGCCGATGCAGCGGCCGCGGTTGGACCAGGAGGTCTGCTTGTCGTTCCGGTCGCTGGCCCCGACGGCGAACGCCCGGCTCGCCCCCGCCGGGGAGGTGGTGCAGGCGTTGGCGCCGTCGTTGCCGGCCGCGACCACCGGCAGCACGCCGTGCGCGGCGACGTTGTCGGCGGCCCGGTTCATCGCGGCGGAGTAGGGGCCGCCGAGCGAGGCGTTGAGCACCGCGGGCCGGACGGCGTGGGTGGCCACCCAGTCGAAGCCGGCGATGATCGCCGCCCAGGTGCCGGTGGCCTCGCAGCCGAAGACCCGGACGGAGACCAGGGCGGCCTCGCGCGCCACGCCGTAGGTGGCGCCGCCGACGGTGCCGGCCACGTGGGTGCCGTGGCCCATGCAGTCCTGGCCGTCCTGCCCGTCGCCGATGGCGTCGAAGCCGCGCTGGGCCCGGCCGCCGAACTCGGGGTTGGCGAAGTCGATGCCGGTGTCCACCAGGTAGGCGGTGACGCCCCTGCCGGTGGCGGTGGCGTTGTACGCGCCGTCCAGCGGGAGCTGGCGCTGGTCGATCCGGTCCAGGCCCCAGGAGGCGGCCGGCGCCCGCAGCGGGGTGGGCGCGGTGACCGGTTCGTCCAGGGTGACCTGGCCGTTCTCCTCGACGGCGGTCACGCCGGGCAGCCGGCGGGCGGCGGCGAGCTGGGCGGGGGTGAGCGAGGCGGCGAAGCCGTGCAGTGCGTCGTGGTAGCTGTACAGCGGGCGGACGCCGAGGCGGGAGGCCAGCTGTCCGGGGTCGGTGCCCGGCGCGAGGGTGACGATGTACTGGCCCGAGACCGGGCGGGCGGAGCGCTGCAGCGGCGCGGGCGCGGGGTCCGCGGCGGCCGCGGGGACGGCGGCCAGCGGGACGAGCAGCAGGGCGACGGATGCGCAGCGGGCGAGCAGGCGCATGCGGGGACTCCTCGGGACGAAGGATCGTATGAAAAGCACTTAATCCTTCGGTCGACCCGCGACCGGCCTTGAGGAGCGCCGGGAACGCGTCAGCCGCTCGGAGCAGAACAGAGCCCGCTCCGAGCGGCTGACGGGGTGGTGCCGGTGCTACTGGCCGAGCGTGCGGTCCGCCACCTGGGCCTTCAGCGCCCGCTCGATGCCCGCCCGGGCCTCGACCACCTGGCGGCGCAGCGCCGGCGCCGGGTCGGCCTCGGCCAGCCAGGCGTCGGTGGCGTCCAGGGTGGCCTGCGAGACCTGGTACGCCGGGTACAGGCCGCCGATGATCTGCTGCGAGATCTCGTGGCTGCGGGACTCCCAGACGCCCTTCACCGCCGCGAAGTACTTCGCGGTGTACTCGGCCAGCAGCTCGCGCTGGTCGGCCTGCAGGAAGCCGGAGATCACGGCCTCCTGCACGTAGTTGGTGAGCTCGTCGGACTCCACCACCGAGGCCCAGGCCGCGGCCTTCGCCTCGGCGGTCGGCCGGGCGGCCCGGCAGTTGGCCGCGCGCTCCGCGCCGCTGGAGGTGTTGTCCCGGGCCAGCTCGGCCTCGATCGCCGCCTCGTCGGCGCGCCCGGTGGCGGCCAGGCGGGCCAGCAGCGACCAGCGCAGCTCGGTGTCGACCGCCAGGCCGGCCACCTCGACGGAGCCGTCCAGCAGGCCCGCCAGCAGCGCGAGCTGCCCGTCGGTGCGGGCGACGGCGGCCAGCGCGCGGGCCCAGGCGAGCTGGTGGTCACTGCCCGGCTCGGCGGCCCGCAGGCTCTCCTCGCAGGCGGCGGCCCAGCGCTGCAGGCCCTGCTCGCGCCACGCCGGGTCGGTGTAGAGCTCCAGGGCCAGCTTGACCTGGCGGTGCACCGACTGGACCACGCCGATGTCGGTCTCCCGCTGCAGCCCGGAGAGCGCCAGCGACAGGTAGTCGCGGGTGGCCAGCTCGCCGTCCCGGGTCATGTCCCAGGTGGCCGCCCAGCACAGCGCGCGCGGCAGCGAGTGCTCGAAGTCGCCGAGGTGCGCGGTGACCACGGCCAGCGAGTCCTCGTCGAGGCGGATCTTGGCGTACGACAGGTCGTCGTCGTTGAGCAGCAGCACCGCCGGGCGGTGCCGGCCGACCAGCTCGGGCACCTCGGTGCGCGGGCCTTCCACGTCCAGCTCGATCCGGTCGGTGCGCACCAGCGCGCCGTCGACCAGCTCGTACAGGCCGATGGCGATCCGGTGCGGGCGCAGCACGGCCTCGCCGCGGGCGCCGGCGGGCAGCGCCGGGGCCTCCTGCAGGACCGCGAAGGACTCGATGTCGCCGTCGGTGTTGATCCGCAGCTCCGGGCGGAGCAGGTTGATCCCGGCGGTCTCCAGCCACGCCTTCGACCAGGTCTTCAGGTCGCGGCCGCTGGCCTCCTCCAGGGCGCCCAGCAGGTCGGCGAGGCGGGTGTTGCCCCAGGCGTGGCGCTTGAAGTACGCCCGCACGCCGGCGAAGAAGGCGTCCTGGCCGACGTAGGCCACCAGCTGCTTGAGCACCGAGGCGCCCTTGGCGTAGGTGATGCCGTCGAAGTTGACCTGGACGTCCTCCAGGTCGTTGATCTCGGCCATGATCGGGTGGGTGGACGGCAGCTGGTCCTGCCGGTACGCCCAGGTCTTCATCTGGTTGGCGAAGGTGGTCCAGGAGTGCGGCCACTTCGACCCCGGGGCCTCGGCCTGGCAGACCACCTCGGCGAAGGTGGCGAACGACTCGTTCAGCCAGAGGTCGTTCCACCACTCCATGGTGACCAGGTCGCCGAACCACATGTGGGCCAGCTCGTGCAGGATCGTCGCGGCCCGCGCCTCGTACGCCGCATCGGTGACCTTGGAGCGGAAGACGTACTGGTCACGGAAGGTGACGCAGCCCGCGTTCTCCATCGCGCCGGCGTTGAACTCCGGCACGAAGAGCTGGTCGTACTTGGCGAACGGGTAGTCGAAGTCGAACTTCTCCTGGAAGTAGTCGAAGCCCTGCTTGGTCACCGCGAAGATGTCGTCGGCGTCCAGGTACTCCTTGAGCGAGGGGCGGCAGTAGACGCCCAGCGGCACCCGCTGCTCGCCGGCCGCGTACTCGTCGAAGACGCCCACGTACGGGCCGGCCACCAGCGCGGTGATGTACGAGGACATCCGCGGGGTGGGTTCGAAGGACCACACCTGGGTGTCGCCCTCGCCCGCCGGCTCCGGGGTGGGGGAGTTGGAGACCACCACCCAGCCGGTCGGCGCGGTGACGGTGAAGCGGAAGGCCGCCTTCAGGTCGGGCTGCTCGAAGACCGCGAACACCCGGCGGGCGTCCGGCACCTCGAACTGGGTGTAGAGGTAGGTCTCGCCGTCGACCGGGTCGACGAAGCGGTGCAGGCCCTCGCCGGTGTTGGTGTAGGCGCAGTCGGCGACCACCCGCAGCTCGTTCTCGGCGCGCAGGCCGGGCAGGGCGATCCGGCTGTCGGCGAAGCCGCTCAGCGGCAGCGCCTCACCGTTCAGCACGATCTCGGTGACCGCCGGGGCGATCAGGTCGATGAAGCTCGAGGCGCCCGGGGTGGTGGCGGAGAACCGGACCACGGTGGTGGACCGGAACGTGCCGCCCTCGCGGGCCGAGCTCAGGTCGAGCTCGACGTCGTACGCCTCCACGTTCAGGAGCTCGGCCCGGGTACGGGCCTCCGCACGGGTCAAGTTGGTGCCAGGCACTCGCAGGACTCCTTCGTCGGTGTGAATACGGGGCATCCTCCCATGCAGGGCCTGGCATACACCCGCCCAATACCGGGTGGACCACAGGTTTCCCAGGAATCGGCGTTCCCGCTTGACGCGCCCTTACGTCGGTGACGGACCATAGAGTTCACAAGTTGAAGCTGAACGTGGACCAGCCGCAACGGCGCGGCGCCCAGGAGGGTTGAACACATGGCGATGGACACACCGGGTTCGCAGTCGTCACTGCACCGGGCGAATCTCGAGCGGGTCCTGCGAGCGGTGCGGATGGCCGGTTCGCTGACCCAGGCGGAGATCGCACGGGGGACCGGTCTGTCGGCCGCCACGGTCTCCAACATCGTCCGCGAGCTCAAGGAGAGCGGCACCGTGGTGGTGGCCGACACCTCCTCGGGCGGTCGCCGGGCGCGCTCGGTCTCGCTCAGCGGGGACGCGGGCATCGTGGTGGGCGTGGACTTCGGCCACACCCACCTGAGAGTCGCGGTCGGCAACCTGGCGCACCGGGTGCTGGCCGAGGAGAGCGAGCCGATCGACACCGACGTCTCCGCCCAGCAGGGCTTCGACCGGGCCGAGCAGATGGTCGAGCGGCTGCTCGGCCAGGCCGGTTTCCGGCCGGACAAGGTGATCGGCGTGGGCCTCGGCGTGCCCGGCCCGATCGACGTGGAGACCGGGGCGCTGGGCTCCACCGCGATCCTGCCGGGCTGGACCGGCGTGATGCCCGGCCAGGAGCTCTCGCAGCGCCTGGGCATGCAGGTGCACGTGGACAACGACGCCAACCTGGGCGCGCTCGGCGAGCTGGTCTGGGGCGCCGGACGGGGCCTGAGCGACCTCGCGTACATCAAGGTGGCCAGCGGCGTCGGCTCCGGTCTGGTGATCAACGGGCAGATCTACCGGGGCCCCGGCGGCACCGCCGGCGAGATCGGGCACATCACGCTGGACGAGGCCGGACCGGTCTGCCGTTGCGGCAACCGCGGCTGCCTGGAGACCTTCGTCGGCTCCCGCTACCTGCTCAACCTCTTGAACGCCAACCACCCGGGCGAGCTCACCCTGTCCAAGGTCGTGCAGCTCGCCCAGCAGGGGGACCTGGGCTGCCGCCGGGTGATCGCCGACGCGGGCCGCCAGATCGGCATGGGCGCGGCCACCCTGTGCAACCTGCTCAACCCCCGCCGGATCATCCTCGGCGGAGACCTCGCCGAGGCCGGTGAGCTGGTGCTTTCCCCGATCCGGGACTCCGTCTCGCGGTACGCGATCCCGAGCGCCGCACGGCAGCTCTCGGTCGTTCCCGGCACCCTCGGCGGCCGTGCGGAGGTGCTCGGCGCGCTGGCCCTGGTGATGAGCGAGATGGGCGAGTCCGGGGCGATCCGACAGACCGCCACAGCGGGTGCCTGAGCTGGGCTGATCTCGGGTAGGTCTTCAGGAAGATAACGAAAGGGTCTGAATCCTTCAGGGCTTGGCTTTACTTATTGACGGCAAGCTCGGTGACGGGGTTGACTCCTGCCCACCTCGCCGCAACGCTGCGGCTCTGTCAGGGAGGCACCCCCCACCATGAACGCTCTGATGCGTCGCGCCGCCATCGGCACCGTTGCTGTCTCGATGGCTCTCACCATGGCCGCCTGTGGCAAGGCCGGCGACGACAAGAAGGACGCCAAGGGTTCCGGCGACACCAAGTCGATCGGCCTTCTCCTTCCGGAGAACGCGTCCTCGGTCCGCTACGAGTCCTTCGACAAGCCGTTCATCGAGGCGAAGGTCAAGGCGCTCTGCGGCGACTGCACCGTCAAGTACTCCAACGCCGAGGGCTCCGCTGCCAAGCAGAAGCAGCAGTTCGACACCCTGATCGCCCAGGGCGTCAAGGTGATCATCCTCGACGCGTTCGACGCCAAGTCGACCCAGGCCTGGGTCAAGGAGGCGGCCGACAAGGGCGTCAAGGTCATCGCGTACGACCGCCTGGCGACCGGCCCGGTCTCCGCCTACGTCTCGTTCGACAACGAGAAGGTCGGCGAGCTCCAGGGCCAGGCCCTGGTCGACGCCCTGGGCGCCAAGGCCGCCGACGCCAACATCGTCATGATCAACGGTGACGACGCGGACCCGAACGCCGGCAAGTTCAAGTCCGGTGCGCACAAGGTCCTGGACGGCAAGGTCAAGAAGGTCGTCTACGAGCAGTCCGGTGAGTGGAAGCCCACCGTGGCCGGCCAGAAGATGGGTGCCGCGATCACCCAGCTCGGCAAGGACGGCTTCCAGGCCGTCTACTCCGCCAACGACGGCATGGCCGCCGCGATCATCACCCAGCTGAAGTCCCAGGGCGTCAACGTCCCGGTCGGCGGCCAGGACGCGGGTCTCGACGCCATCCAGCGCATCGTCACCGGCGACCAGTCCTACACCATCTACAAGGCCTACAAGCCGCTGGCCGACGCCGCCGCCGAGCTCGCCGTCAACCTGCTGCAGGGCAAGGACATCAAGTCCGTCGCGTCCTCCACCATCGACAGCGACACCGACAAGGCGATCCCGGCCAAGCTGCTGGAGCCGAAGGTCGTCACCAAGGCGAACATCAACGACACCGTGATCGCCGACGGCCTCTACAAGGCCGCGGACATCTGCACCGGCGACTACGCCGCCGCCTGCGCCGCCGCGGGCCTGAAGTAACACCGTCCGGGCGGCGCTTCCCGACCCCCACCGGGGAGCGCCGCCCACCCTTTCTTTTCTTCTCTTCTCGCACTACCCCGCGCGCCCGGGCCGGCGCGCGGCAGGCCGTGCCCGGGCATCTGTCAGGACGGGCACGGGACTAAGGAGATGGTTCACGTGACAGGCGCACCCGTACTGGCGTTGCGCGGGGTCTCCAAGCGCTTCGGTGCCGTTCAGGCGCTCACCGATGTGCACTTGGAGGTTCACGCCGGCGAGGTGGTCGCCCTGGTCGGCGACAACGGCGCCGGCAAGTCGACGCTGGTGAAGACCATCGCCGGCGTCCACCCGATCGACGAAGGCAGCATCGAGTGGGAGGGCAGGGCGGTCTCCATCAACCGCCCGCACGACGCCCAGGCCCTCGGTGTCGCCACCGTCTACCAGGACCTGGCGCTCTGCGACAACCTCGACGTGGTCGGCAACCTCTTCCTCGGCCGCGAGCTGAAGAAGTTCGGCACGCTGGACGAGGTCGGCATGGAGAAGCGCGCCCGCGAACTCCTCGACACCCTGTCCATCCGCATCCCGAGCGTGCGCATCCCGATCGCCGCGCTCTCCGGCGGCCAGCGCCAGGTCGTGGCCATCGCCCGCGCCCTGGTCGGCGACCCGAAGATCGTCATCCTGGACGAGCCGACCGCCGCCCTCGGCGTCGAGCAGACCGCTCAGGTGCTCGACCTGGTCGAGCGGCTGCGCGAGCGCGGCCTCGGCGTGATCCTGATCAGCCACAACATGGCCGACGTCAAGGCCGTCGCGGACACCGTCGCGGTGCTGCGCCTGGGCCGCAACAACGGCGCCTTCGAGGTGGCCACCACCTCGCACGAGGAGATCATCTCCGCCATCACCGGCGCCACCGAGAACGCGGTCACCCGCCGCCAGGCACGTCTCGCGGAGGATGCGAAGTGACCACCGACCAGACCACCAGCACCACCCCGGCCGCGCCGGCCGTCGACCCGCGCCTGCTGGTCCGCCAGGCGGGCTTCGCCGGCTACCTGTCCGAGTTCAAGCAGAAGATGAAGAGCGGCGACCTGGGCTCCGTCCCGGTCGTCATCGGCCTGATCCTGATCGCGGCCATCTTCCAGGGCATCACCGGCGACTTCCTGAACGCCGACAACATCACCAACATCACCAAGTGGATCGCCGGCCCGGGCCTCATCGCCGTCGGCATCGTCTTCGTGCTGCTGCTCGGTGAGATCGACCTCTCGCTCGGCTCGGTGGCCGGTGTCTCCGCCGCCATTGCCGCGGTCCTCTCGGTCCGCTCCGGCCTCAACGAGTGGCTGGCGATCCTGATCGCCATCGGCGCCTCGGTCGCCATCGGCGCGCTGCACGGCTTCTTCTTCGCCAAGATCGGCGTCCCCGCCTTCGTCGTCACCCTGGCCGGCCTGCTGGCCTGGTCCGGTCTGCAGATGTTCGTCCTCGGCGACAAGGGCACCGTCAACGTCATCAACGACGGTGTGCTCGCCAACCTGGACACCTACTTCCTCGGCGACGGCGACGTCTTCTTCACCTGGGCCTTCGCCGTCCTCGGCATCGCCCTCTTCGGCGCCGGCCAGCTGCTCGACGCCCGCCGCCGCGGCGCGGCCGGCCTGTCCGCCCGCCCGATGAGCGAGATCGCCCTGCGCACCGGCGTGCTCGCGGTGATCGGCCTGGTCTCCGCCTACATGCTCAACCAGGACAGCGGCCTGCCGCTGCCGCTGGTGATCTTCCTCTCGATCGTGATCCTCACCGACTTCGTGCTGCGCCGCACCGCCTACGGCCGCCAGATCTTCGCCGTCGGCGGTGGCGTCGAGGCCGCCCGCCGGGCCGGCATCAACGTGGCCTGGGTGCGGATCTCGGTCTTCATGATCTCCGCCGGCATGGCGGCCCTCGGCGGCCTGTTCATCGCCTCCCAGCAGGGCTCCGCCGACAAGCTGCTCGGCAGCGGCAACGTCCTGATGAACTCCATCGCGGCGGCCGTCATCGGCGGCACCAGCCTCTTCGGCGGCCGCGGCAAGACCTGGTCGGCGCTGCTCGGCATCCTGGTCATCCAGTCGATCATCACCGGCCTCGACCTGGTCCACGTCGACCAGGCCATCCAGTACATGATCACCGGCTCGGTGCTGCTCGCCGCCGTCGTCCTCGACTCCGTGTCGCGCAAGACGCAGAAGTCCAGCGGACGCGGCTGATCAGCGACAACGCGGGCGCGAGGCCCGATCCACCGGCGGTTCGACCGCCGGGGGGTCGGGCCTCGCGCTCTTCGGCTTGTTGCGGACATTAGACTCATCCGGGGCCGCACCGGCCCTGGAACTGTGAACGAGGAGGAACGGGTGGCCCTGCTGACCCGCATTCGGGGACCGCGCGATCTCGACCGGCTCACCCCGACGCAGCTGGTGGCGCTGGCAGAGGAGATCCGGACCTTCCTGGTCGGCGAGGTCTCCAAGACCGGCGGGCACCTCGGCCCGAACCTCGGCGTGGTCGAGCTGACCATCGCGCTGCACCGGGTCTTCGACTCCCCGCGCGACCGGATCCTCTTCGACACCGGCCACCAGAGCTACGTCCACAAGCTGCTCACCGGCCGCCAGGACTTCTCCCGGCTGCGGATGAAGGGCGGCCTGTCCGGCTACCCGTCGCGGACCGAGTCCGAGCACGACGTGATCGAGAACTCGCACGCCTCCACCGTCCTCGGCTACGCCGACGGCCTGGCCAAGGCGAACCAGCTGCAGGGCCACGGCAACCGCCCGGTCGTCGCGGTCATCGGCGACGGCGCGCTCACCGGCGGCATGGCCTGGGAGGCGCTGAACAACATCGCCGAGGCCCAGGACCGTCCGCTGGTCATCGTCGTCAACGACAACGAGCGGTCGTACTCCCCGACCATCGGCGGCCTCGCCAACCACCTCTCCACGCTGCGCACCACCCAGGGCTACGAGCGCTTCCTGACCTGGGGCAAGGAGGCGCTGCAGCGCACCCCGGTGGTCGGCAAGCCGATGTTCGACACCCTGCACGGCGCCAAGAAGGGCCTGAAGGACTTCATCGCCCCGCAGGGCATGTTCGAGGACCTGGGCCTGAAGTACATCGGCCCGATCGACGGCCACGACCTGCAGGCGCTGGAGTCGGCGCTCACCAAGGCGCGCGGCTTCGGCGGCCCGGTGATCGTGCACTGCATCACCGAGAAGGGCCGCGGCTACCACGCCGCCGAGAACAACGACGAGGACCGCTTCCACGCCGTCCCGGTGATCCACCCGGAGACCGGCCTGCCGATCAAGTCGGCCGGCAAGGACTGGACCTCGGTCTTCGGCGAGGAGATGGTCGCCCTCGGCCGGGAGCGCAAGGACGTCGTGGCGATCACCGCGGCGATGCTGCACCCGGTGGGCCTGGCCCCGTTCGCCAAGGCGTACCCGTCCCGGATCTTCGACGTCGGCATCGCCGAGCAGCACGCCGCGGTCTCCGCCGCGGGCCTGGCGACCAACGGCCTGCACCCGGTGGTCGCGGTCTACGCGACCTTCCTGAACCGGGCCTACGACCAGGTCCTGATGGACGTCGCCCTGCACAAGCTGGGCGTCACCTTCGTCCTGGACCGGGCCGGCGTCACCGGCACCGACGGCGCCTCGCACAACGGCATGTGGGACATGTCGATCCTGCAGACCGTCCCGGGCCTGCGGCTGGCCGCCCCGCGCGACGCCGACCAGCTGCGCGCCCAGCTGCGCGAGGCGGTCGAGGTCGCGGACGCGCCCACCGTGGTCCGCTACTCCAAGGGCACCGTGGGCCCGGCCGTCCCGGCCGTCGGCAAGGTCGGCGGGATGGACGTGCTGCGCGGCTCCGCCGAGGAGCCGGCCGACGTGCTGATCGTCTCGGTCGGCGCGATGGCCCCGACCGCGCTGGAGGCCGCCGAGCTGCTGGCCGCCGAGGGCGTCGGCGCGACCGTGGTCGACCCGCGCTGGGTCAAGCCGGTCGACCCGGCGCTGCCGGGCCTCGCGGCCGGCCACCGCCTGGTGGTCACCATCGAGGACAACGGCCGCGCCGGCGGTGTCGGCTCGGCGATCGCCCAGGCACTGCGCGACGCCGACGTGGACGTGCCGCTGCGCGACTTCGGCATCCCGCAGGAGTTCCTGGACCACGCCTCGCGCGACGAGATCCTGGCCGAGATCGGGCTCACCGCCCCGGCGATCGCCGCCAAGGTGCTGGCCACCGTGGGCGCCCGGGTCGAGGCTCGCTGACCGGATCGGCCGGCACCCCCGCCGCGGGGGTGCCGGCCGACCCGGAGGCTGCCGTTCCGGTACGCACCGTCGAACGGCCCGTGAATGGTCGGCCACAGCCAACCCCGGTACCGCCGGTGCCCGCGGCCCCCGCGCCCGGTAGGTTGTCATCCGTGCCACTCACCACCGCGACCCGCCGAACCGGCCTGGCCGAGCGCCTCACCCAGCGCGCCCGGACCGGGTACTGGACCACGCTGGTCCCCGTCTTCGCGGCCCTCGCGGTGGTCACCCACCTCCCGTCCTTCCTGCGCCCGGTGTGGAGCCCCGACGAGGGCTACCTCGCCACCCAGGCCCGGATGCTGGCCGACGGCGGCGTCCTCTACGACACCGTGGTGGACCGCAAGCCCCCGCTGCTGCCCTGGCTGTACGAGGCCTGCTTCGCGATCTTCGGATCCTCCTCGCTGTGGCCGCTGCGCACTCTGGCGATCGTCGCCCACCTGGTCACCGCCGTGCTGCTCGCCTCGATCGCGCGCGGCCGCTGGGGCAACCGGGCCGGGGCGTACGCCGGGGTGCTCTACCTGCTGCTGTCCATCGGCCTCTCGCCGGAGGACACCCAGGCGGCCACCTTCGAGGTGTTCATGCTGCCCGCGATGGTCGCCGCGTTCCGGTACGCCGAGCGGCGGCGCTGGCTGGCGGCCGGCATCGCGGTGGCGATGTGCTCGCTGACCAAGCAGACCGGCGGCGCGGTGCTGCTGCCGGTGCTGTGGATGCTGTTCCAGGACGCCCGGCAGCGCGGGGTGCGCTGGGTGCCCGCGCTGGCCAAGATCGGCTCCGGCTTCGCGCTGCCGATAGCCCTGGTCGCGGTGATCCTCACCAAGCCGAAGGGCTTCCTGTTCTGGGTGGTCACCGGCAGCGGCGACTACGCCTCGCTCGGCTCCAACTGGCTGCAGATGCTCGGCCGGGCGCTCGGCAACTCGGCGATCCTGCTGGCCGCCGGCCTCGGCTTCCTCTTCCCGCTGGCGCACCGGCTCTGGCTGCGCCGGCGCGGCCGCCCGCTGCCCGAGCGCGGCCTCTCCTTCGGCTCCTCGCTGGACCTGTGGGTGTGGCTCGCCTCCTCGGTGGTCGCCGTCTCGATCGGCTTCCACTTCTTCGGCCACTACTACCTGCAGCTGATGCCCCCGCTGGTGCTGCTGGGCGTCGGCGCGGTCGCCACCTCGGCGGTCCGCTGGAAGCCCGTCCTGGTGTACACCACCGCCGCGTGCACGGTCTTCTGGGGCCTCGCGGTGCTCTGGCCCGGCCAGAAGCTCTCGCAGACCACCGAGGTGGCCACCGCGGTCGCCGCCCAGACCACGCCCAAGGACACCGTGCTGGTCTGGGGCATGCACCCCGAGCTGTACTGGCTGGCCGACCGCCGCCCGGCCACCCGCTACCTGACCGCCGGTTTCCTCACCAACTACAGCGGCGGCAAGGACGGCCAGAAGGTCGGCGAGGAGTACAGCGTCTCCGAGGCCTGGCAGACCTTCGACGAGGAGCTCGCCGCCAAGGGCCTGCCCGAGGTCGTCGTCGACGACTCGGGGACCGCCCCCTACCAGCCGGTGCTGATCCCGCGGATCGAGACGCTGCTCGACACCCACTACGAGGTGGTCGGCGTCACCGGGGACACCGTCATCTACCGCCTCAAGCGCTGACCGAGGATCTTCCGCGCGGGCCGGCCGTGCCGTCCCGCCCATTGACATGAACTCAGCTCGCTGTGACTGTTGCTTCGCAACTCCGGCGTTCCAAGCAGTTGTGCGCAACAACGAGCAGTTCATGTTCATTCGACGGGAGACCCCCTCGTGCGCTTACTCCGGTACCAGACCTGTCTCGCCGCGGCCCTGACCACCGTCGCCGCGCTCGCCGCCCCGGTGCACGCGGCCACCCCGCGCACCGCCGTCCTGGACGCCGGGCACCAGGACGTCAGCTGGCACAGCCCCACCTACGCCAAGGGCACCTTCGGCGGCGCCACCGACTGCCCGCCCGCCGCCCAGGACCCGGACGGCGCCGTCTGCGACCGCTTCGACCTCACCGTGAACGTCCCCGCCGGGTACTGGGACGACAACCCCGAGGGCGGCGTCCCGGTCGCCATCCGGTGGCAGACCCCCACCGACGACTTCGACCTCTACGTCTACGACGACGCCGGCCGGCAGGTCGCCTCCAGCGCCGGCACCGCCGACCCCGAGGCCACCGTCATCCCCAAGGCCTCCGGCACCTACCACGTACTGGTCGTCCCGTACGACGTCCACGACAACTCCTACACCGGCCGCGCCTACCTGCCGCGCACCGAGGACGCCGGCGACCTCACCGCCTTCGGCGGCGCCGACGGCAGCTACGAGATCGCCGCCGGCGGGTTGAAGGCCCGGGCCGACTTCCTCGCCGACGGCCAACTGCGCCTCCAGGCCGCCCCGGACGGCGTGCTCACCGACCCGGCGGGCAGCACCGTCGTCCGCAACCGCCCCGTACCCCAGCCCGACACCAGCACCTTCGACGCGGGGGAGTACTACGGCATCCGCTCCAAGGACCTGGTACTGCGGGTCTACAAGCACCCGCTGCGGTTCGGGCTCTACAAGGCCGACGACCGCACCGCGATCTGGCAGGAGGACGCGCCGCTGCGCTGGTCCACCAGCGGGCTGCGGCAGAGCCTGGTGCGCGGCGACACCGAACAGTTCTTCGGCGGCGGCGAGCAGAACGGCTCCTTCTCCCACCGGGACAAGACCGTCCACGTCGCCAACAGCTTCGACTGGAACGAGGGCGGGTACAACAACTCGCAGCCGTTCTACGTCTCCACCGCCGGTTACGGCGTCTTCCGCAACACCTTCGCGCCGGGCATCTACGACTTCGGCCCGCACGTCCGCACCGGCCAGCAGGAGCGGCGCCTCGACGCGTACTACTTCACCGGCGACCTCAAGCAGGTCATCGGCCAGTACACCGCGCTGGTCGGCAAGCCCTTCATGCCGCCCGTCTACGGCCTGGAACCCGGCGACTCCGACTGCTACCTGCACAACGCCAACCGCGGCGAACGGCACACCCAGGACGCGCTCAAGGTCGCCGACGGCTACGTGGACAACGGCATGCCGCTCGGCTGGATGCTCGTCAACGACGGCTACGGCTGCGGCTACGAGGACCTGGCGAAGACCGGCGAGGGCCTGCGCAAGGACCACGCCCAGCTCGGCCTGTGGACGCAGGACGGCCTGCCCAACCAGGCCGAGGAGGTCAAGGCCGGCGTCCGGGTCCGCAAGCTGGACGTCGCCTGGGTCGGCAACGGCTACGACTTCGCGCTGAACGCCTGCGACCGGGCCAAGGCCGGCATCGAGGACAACAGCGACGCCCGCGGCTTCGTCTGGCTCCCCGTCTCCTGGGCCGGCGCACAGCGCTGCGGCGTGCTGTGGAGCGGCGACCAGAGCCTGTCCTGGGACTACATCCGCTGGCAGATCCCCACCTACGCGGGCGCCACCATGTCCGGCATCGCCTACAACACCGGCGACATCGGCTCGATCTACCGGCACGACCCGAAGATGTACGCCCGCGACCTGCAGTGGAAGGCCTTCCTCCCGGCCGTCATGACCATGGACGGCTGGGCCCGGGACACCACCACCAAGGAGCCGCGCGACCAGCAGCCCTGGCTGGACGGCGAGCCCTACACCTCGATCAACCGCAAGTACCTGCAGCTGAAGGAACGGCTGCTGCCGTACATGTACACCCTCGCCGCCGAGGCGACCCGCACCGGCATCGGCCCGGTCCGGCCGCTCGCGCTGGAGTACCCGGACGACCCGGCGGCGCTCGGCCCCGACGCGAAGTACGAGTTCCTCGCCGGACCCGACTTCCTGGTCGCACCGGTCTACTCCGACACCGACGTCCGCGACGGCATCCACCTGCCCGAGGGCACCTGGACCGACTACTGGACCGGCCGCACCTACCAGGGCCCGACCACGGTCAACGGGTACAAGGCACCCCTGGACACCCTGCCGCTGTTCGTGAAGGGCGGCTCGATCGTCCCGATGTGGCCCAAGGGCACGCTCTCCTGGGAGAACCGCGACCGCGGCGAACTCGACTGGGACCTCTACCCGCAGGGCGACTCGACGTACACCCTGTACGAGGACGACGGCGTCACCCGCCGGTACGCGCAGGGCGCCTCCGCCACCCAGCGGGTGGACGTGCACGCGCACGGCGCCGCGACCGTGGTCGACGTCGGCGCCAGCGTAGGCACCTACACCGGCAAGCCGGCCACCCGCACGTACCGCTTCACCGTCCACGGCCAGGGCGAACCCCGCCTCGTCGTCACCAAGGGCGGCCCCCTGCCGAGGCTGACCGGCGACTCGCAGGGCCCAGGCTGGCGCTACGACCCGACCACGGGAGTCACCGAGATCCGCACCGCCTCGATGCCCACGGACCGCGCCTTCTCGGTCCAGGTCATCCACTAGCCCACGCCCCGTCAGGGGCGCGTGGGGGTACCTCCCCCGCGCCCCTGACGGGGCTCAGGAGGAGTGTGACCGAAACGGAACAGGCCCCCAGCACCGCCATCGCGATCGTCGGGGAGGTCCATCCCGCGACCGCCCCCGCGAGCGTCGCGCCGACACCCTGGAAGGTGAGCATCCCGGAGC
The DNA here is from genome assembly GCF_043200835.1 of Kitasatospora sp. NPDC048365. Lineage (NCBI taxonomy): Bacteria > Bacillati > Actinomycetota > Actinomycetes > Kitasatosporales > Streptomycetaceae > Kitasatospora > Kitasatospora sp. NPDC048365. The sequence goes on along the minus strand of NZ_JBICYJ010000023.1, from coordinate 64,115 downwards.
TGTGCAGCCCCAGCGCGTGCCCGCTCAGCTCCTCCGGTGTCAGCTCCATCAGCTGCTCCTGGAGCAGCAGGCTCGCCGCGTACCCGACCGAGGCGAGCGTCACCGCCGTCAGCGCGAGCGGCAGCGCGGGGTCGAGGGCGAACAGCAGGTACGGCGCGGCCAGCAGCAGCCGCAGCGGCGCACCCAGCCGCCCCCGCCACCGCCGCGGCAGGAACCGGCCGACCGCGGTGTCCCCGGCGAGCATGCCGAGTGCGGCGCAGGCGAGCAGCAGCCCGGCGTGCTCGGGGGCGTACGGCACGAACAGCGATTCGCAGCCGACGATCAGCCCGTTCGGCACCCACAGTGCCAGGAACACGGTCCGGCGGGCGGGGGAGGACCACAGCAGCGCGTTGCCGCGCCAGGTCTCGCCGATCGACGGGCGGCCCGCCGAGCGCGGCGCGCGGGCGCGCAGCCCGAACCGGGCGAGGAGGGCGGCCGCCGCGTACAGTCCGGCGGCGACGAGCAGGGTGGTGCGCGCGGACAGCAGGGCCACCAGCACCCCGCCCAGCGCGAAGCCGCCGACCTGGACCGCGCCCACCGCCATGTTGAGCACCGACCGGCCGAGCAGGTAGCCGTCTTTGCCGAGCACCTCGTTGAGCAGCCCGTACCGTACGCCGCCGCCCACCGAGGAGACCAGTCCGACCACCAGCAGCACCGCGAAGGCCGCCCCCACCGGCAGCCCGGGGAGTGCCTGGACGGCGGTGCCGAGACCGAGCAGGAGCGCCAGGCCGGCCAGGGCGGCGCGCGGCGGCAGCCGGTCGGCCGCCGACAGCAGCGTGGCCGCGCCGACCACCTGGGCCAGCGCCGGGCCGAACATCGCCAGCGAGGACAGCAGCGGCGATCCGGTCTCGCGGTACACCAGGGTGCCGAGCGCCGGTCCGGCCACCGTCTGGGCGGCGGTCTGCACCGCGGAGGTCAGGAAGAACGGGGTGAACTCCGCCGTCCGGAAGAGCTCTTGATACGTACGCATGCGCCGGAGTCTTCGTCGTCGGCCGGACCGGGCGTTAATCTTTCGCGGGGAGGCGAAAGATGGGGTGGTGGCGGATCAGCACGGACACCCTGGCGGGCAGCCGCTTCGTGGTGTCGCCGCTGGCCGAGACGGTCGCGAGCCTGAAGGTCCTGCACGGCGGCCGGGCCGCCGATCCCGGGGGCCGGGCGTGGCTCGACGCCCATCTGCCGGCCTACCGTGCCCGGTTGGCGGGCGACCCGGTCACCGCGCTCACCGTCCGGGCCGCGCTCGGCCGCACCTGGAACGCCGACTTCCTCACCCCCACGCCGACGGGCACGGAGGAGACGTTCGAGCAGGAGCTGGCGCGGGTCCGCGACACCCCGCCGGCCGCCGCCCGCGAGCACCTGACGGTCTCCCTGGCGGGGCCGCTCCCGGCCGCCCTCCACCGCGAGGACCTTGCACAGCGCACCGCCGACCTGCTCGCCTGGGTGTGGACCGGGACCGTGCTGCCGTCCTGGCCGCGCCGCCGCCGGATCATCGAGGCCGACGTCCTGGCCCGCACCGCGCAGCTCACCCGCGGCGGCTGGGCCCAGGCCCTGGACGGGCTGCGGCCGGGCACCCGCTGGCTCGGCGACGGCCGGCTCCAGGTGAACAACCACGCCTATCCGCCGCGCGAGGTCTCCGGCGCCCAGCTGCTGTTCGTGCCGATCACGCAGAAGGCCGGCTGGGTGTCCTGGGACGAGGACGGCCGGCGCTTCGCGCTCACCTACCCCTGCGCGGGCACGCTCGCCGACGCCGACCGCACCGCGGCCCCGGACGCGCTGGCCCGCCTGCTGGGCCCCGGCCGCGCGACCGTCCTGGTCCTGCTCGACACCCCGAAGTCCACCACCCAGCTGACCGCCCTCACCGGCCAGGTGCTCGGCTCGGTCGGCCGCCACCTCAAGGTCCTGCACGACGCGGGCCTGGTCGCCCGCCGCCGCGACGGCCGGTCCGTGCTCTACTACCGGACGGCCGCGGGCGACGTCCTGGTCACCGCCCAGCGCCCGTCCTGACCCGGCTCAGCAGAACACCAGGGCGTGCCCGGTCGCGATGCTCGCCCGGCAGGCCCGGTACAGGCCGTACCAGGTGAACTTCTCCGCCTCGTACGGGTCGTCCGCCGGGACGTCGGCCAGCAGGGCCTCCTGCTCCGGCCCGAGGCCGCCGGCGTCCGCCGCGATCCCGATCGCGGGGGCGCAGCGCAGCAGCTCCGCCAGCAGGCGCTGGGTCGAGCCGACCATCCCGCCGCCGGCCACCGCGTCCTCGTCCAGGAACAGCGGGTCGTCGAACTCCACCGGCACGTAGAAGCCCGCGCAGTCCGAGTGGCAGAGCAGGTGCGAGGCGAGCATCGAGGTCTCGTCCTCCACCACCTCGGCGTCCCGGGCCAGCCGCTCCGGCGAGGTCGCGGCGGACGGCGGCACCGGCTCGCCGTTCAGGTGCAGCGCGTACGCCCGCCGCACGTGGTGCAGGTAGCTGTAGGGGAAGCCGGCCGAGGCGCCCCCGCCGGTCACGGCGCCCGGCTCGTGCCAGGTGACGCCCACCGCGGCCAGTGCCCCGGACAGCGCGGCGAGATCCTCGGAGAAGTGGTCGTTCTCCCCGACCGACAGTGCAAGTCCCATGCCCCGCAACCTAGGGGATGCCGCCGACAACGCCGACGGGCGGCACCCCCTGGTGTGGGGATGCCGCCCGTCGGGTCGGGCGGGGGTGCGTCAGGCGGGGACCGAAGCCAGGCCGGGGGCCAGGAACTTCTTGCCGTTGACGCGCTCGGAGACGCCCTCGCGGTCGAGGTACGGGGTGATGCCGCCGAGGTGGAAGGGCCAGCCGGCGCCGGTGATCATGCACAGGTCGATGTCCTGCGCCTCGCCGACGACGCCCTCGTCGAGCATCAGGCCGATCTCCTGGGCGACGGCGTCCAGGGCGCGGGCGCGCACCTGCTCCTCGGTCAGCACCGAGTCGCCGAAGGTCAGCAGCTCCAGCACCTCGGGGTCGAGGACCTGCGCGCCGTCCTGCCAGATGTAGAAGCCGCGCTTGCCGGCCTTGACCACCTTGCCGAGGTTCTCGGAGACGGAGAACCGCTCCGGGAAGGCGCCGTGCAGGGTCTCGGAGACGTGCAGGGCGATCGCCGGGCCGACCAGTTCGAGCAGCGCGATCGGGGACATCGGCAGGCCGAGCGGCTTGACGGCGTTCTCGACGGTCTCGAACGGGGTGCCCTCGTCGATGACGCTCTGGATCTCGCCCATGAAGCGGGTGAGGATCCGGTTCACCACGAACGCCGGGGCGTCCTTGGTCAGGACGGCGGTCTTCTTCAGCTTCTTGGCGACCGCGAAGGCGGTGGCCAGCGAGGCGTCGTCGGTCTTCTCCGCGCGGACGATCTCCAGCAGCGGGAGGATCGCGACCGGGTTGAAGAAGTGGAAGCCGACCACGCGCTCCGGGTGCTGGAGCTTGGACGCCATCTCGGTGACGGACAGCGAGGAGGTGTTGGTGGCCAGGATGGTGGTCGGCGAGACCACCGCCTCCAGCTCGGCCAGCACCTTCTGCTTGACGCCCATCTCCTCGAACACGGCCTCGATGACGAAGTCCGCGTCGCCGAAGGCGACGGCCTTGTCGAGGTGGCCGCGCACCAGGCCCTTGAGCTTGTTGGCCTTGTCGTTGCCGATCCGGCCCTTGGCGAGGAGCTTGTCGATCTCGGCGTGGACGTAGCCGACGCCCTTGTCGATGCGCTCCTGGTCGATGTCGGTCAGCACGACCGGCACCTCCAGGCGGCGGGCGAACAGCAGCGCCAGCTGCGAGGCCATCAGGCCCGCGCCGACGACGCCGATCTTGGAGACCGGGCGGGCCAGCGACTTGTCCGGCGCGCCGAACGGGCGCTTGGCCCGGCGCTGCACCAGGTTGAAGGCGTACAGGCCGCTGCGCAGCTCGCCGGTCATGATGAGGTCGGCCAGCGCCGCGTCCTCGGCGTCGAAGCCGGCCTGCAGGTCCTGGTCCTTGACCTGCTGGATGATGTCGAGCGCCTTGTACGCGGCCGGAGCGGCCCCGTGCACCTTGGCGTCGGCGACCCAGCGGCCCCAGGTGACGGCGTCGTCCCAGGCCTTGCCGCGGTCGATCTCCTCGCGCTCGACGACGACCTCGCCCTTGAGGACCTTGGCGGCCCACAGGATCGACTGCTCCAGGAAGTCGGCCGGCTCGAAGATCGCGTCCGCGATGCCGAGCTCGAACACCTCCTTGCCCTTGAGCTGCTTGTTCTGCGCCATCGAGTTCTCGACGATGACCTTGACGGCCTTCGCCGGGCCGATCAGGTTCGGCAGGATGGTGCAGCCGCCCCAGCCGGGGACGAGGCCGAGGAAGACCTCGGGCAGCGAGAACGCCGGGACGCCCGAGCTGACGGTGCGGTAGGTGGCGTGCAGGCCGACCTCGACGCCGCCGCCCATCGCCGCGCCGTTGTAGAAGGCGAAGGTGGGGACGGGCAGCGCGGCGATCCGCTTGAAGACGTCGTGGCCGCCCTTGCCGATGGCCAGCGCGTCGGAGTGCTCCTTGAGCACCTCGACACCCTTGAGGTCGGCGCCGACCGCGAAGATGAACGGCTTGCCGGTGATCGCCGCAGCGACGATCTTGCCCTCGGCGGCCTCGGCCTCGACCTGGTCGAGCGCCTCGGAGAGCTTCGCCAGCGAGCCCGGGCCGAAGGTGGTCGGCTTGGTGTGGTCGAAGCCGTTGTCCAGGGTGATCAGCGCCAGCTTGCCGGCCTGCAGCGGCAGGTCCAGGTGGCGTACGTGCGCGGTGGTGACGACCTCGCCGGGGAACAGCTCGGCGGCACGCTTCAGCAGCTCAGTGGTGCTCATGGTCACTTACCACCCTCGAAGTGCGGGTTCTCCCAGATGACCGTGGCGCCCATGCCGAAGCCGATGCACATGGAGGTCAGGCCGTAGCGGACGTCGGGGCGCTGCTCGAAGCGGCGGGCCAGCTGGGTCATCAGGCGCACGCCCGAGGAGGCCAGCGGGTGGCCGAACGCGATCGCGCCGCCGTACGGGTTGACGCGCTCGTCGTCGTCGGCGATGCCGAAGTGGTCGAGCATGGCCAGCACCTGGACGGCGAAGGCCTCGTTGATCTCGAAGGCCTGGATGTCGTCGATGGTCAGACCGGCCTTGGCCAGCGCCTTCTCGGTCGCCGGGACGGGGCCGATGCCCATGACCTCGGGCTCGACGCCGACATAGGCGAAGCTCACCATGCGCATCTTGACCGGGAGGCCGAGCTCCTCGGCGACGTCCTCGGCGGCGAGGATCGAGGCGGTGGCGCCGTCGTTCAGGCCCGCCGCGTTGCCCGCGGTGATGTTGCCGTGCGGACGGAAGGGGGTCTTCAGACCGGCCAGCGACTCCAGGGTGGTGCCCGGGCGCATCGGCTCGTCGGTGGTGGACAGGCCCCAGCCCGTCTCGCCCGCGGCCGGGTTGGTGTTGCGGACCGCGATCGGCACCAGGTCGGGCTGGATGTCGCCGTTGGCGTACGCCTTGGCGGCCTTCTCCTGCGAGCGCACCGCGTACGCGTCGCAGCGCTCCTTGGTGATGTGCGGGAAGCGGTCGTGCAGGTTCTCCGCGGTCATGCCCATGAACAGGGCGGACTCGTCGACCAGCTTCTCCGAGACGAAGCGCGGGTTCGGGTCCACGCCCTCGCCCATCGGGTGGCGGCCCATGTGCTCGACGCCACCGGCGACCACGATGTCGTACGCGCCGAAGGCGATGCCGCCCGCGGTGGTGGTGACGGCGGTCATCGCACCGGCGCACATGCGGTCGATCGCGTAGCCCGGGGTGGACTTCGGCAGACCGGCCAGCAGGCCCGCGGTGCGGCCGATGGTCAGGCCCTGGTCGCCGATCTGCGTGGTCGCGGCGATGGCGACCTCGTCGATGCGCTCGACGGGCAGGTTCGGGTTGCGGCGCACGAGCTCCCGGATGCACTTGACGACCAGGTCGTCGGCGCGGGTCTCGGCGTAGATGCCCTTCGGGCCGGCCTTGCCGAACGGGGTGCGGACGCCGTCGACGAAGACGACGTCCCTCGCGGTACGAGGCACGGGGGCTCTCCTCCCAAGGGGACATGACGATGACGCGCAGTCCGCACGGCCATGGGTAGGGAGCGGCGCTGCAACGTCAACCATGCTACCCGTCGGTAACTAACTTGCCCAGTGTGGGCGACCACACACCGCGAGCACCCCGGCCGAAGGTCAGGCGGCGGCCTCGTCGAAGGCCTTCGCCACCGCCGGGGCGACCAGGGCGACCTGCCACTGGCGGGCGCCGAGGGCGCGCAGCGCCGTCCCGATCGCGTCGGCGTCCTGGCCGTCCGGCGGCTCCCAGGAGACCCGGCGGACCAGGTCCGGGGTGATCAGGTTCTCGGCCGGGAGGTGGTGCTGCTCGGCGAGCGCCGTGACCGCGGCGCGCGCGGCGGAGAGCCGGGCCGCGGCCACCGGGTCCTTGTCGGCCCAGGCGCGCGGCGGGGGCGGCCCGTCGTGCGGCGCGGCGGCGGGCGGCAGCTCGTTCTCCGGGATCTCCCGGGCCCGCTGCAGCGCGGCCAGCCACTGGTCGACCTGGCGCCGGTTGGTGCGCGGGCCGAAGCCCTGGACGGCGATCAGGGCCGGCCCGTTCAGCGGCATGGCCAGCGCGGCGTTGACGATCGAGGCGTCCGGCAGCACGCGGCCGGGGGAGACGTCCCGCTCGCGGGCGATCCGGTCGCGGGTCAGCCACATCTCGCGGACCGCGGCGAGCTGCCGGCGGCGGCGGACCTTGTGCAGCTGGGAGGTGCGCCGCCAGGGGTCGACCCGCGGGCCGGGCCGCGGGGCGTCGACCAGTGCGGCGAACTCCTCCAGCGCCCACGGGAGCTTGCCCTGGCCGTCCAGCTCCCGCTCGAGTGCGTCGCGCAGCTCGACCAGCACCTCGACGTCCAGGGCGGCGTAGCGGAGCCAGGGCTCGGGCAGCGGGCGGGTCGACCAGTCGACCGCCGAGTGCTCCTTGGCGAGCGAGAGGCCGAGCACGCTCTCGGTCATCGGGCCGAGGCCCACCCGGGGGAAGCCGGCGAGCCGGCCGGCCAGCTCGGTGTCGAAGAGCCGGGCCGGCCGCATGCCGACCTCGGCGAGGCAGGGCAGGTCCTGGGTCGCGGCGTGCACCACCCACTCGGTGTCGGCGAGCGCGGCGCCGAGCCCGGAGAGGTCGGGGCAGGCGATCGGGTCGATCAGCGCGGTGCCCGCGCCGGCCCGGCGGAGCTGGATCAGATAGGCCCGCTGCCCGTACCGGTAGCCGGAGGCCCGCTCGGCGTCGACCGCGACCGGGCCGGTGCCGGCGGCGAAGGCGGCCACCGTCTCGGCGAGGGCGGTGCCGTCGGCCACGACCGGTGGCAGCCCCTCCCGCGGCTCAAGAAGCGGGACCGGGGCTGTCTCTTCAGGGGCTGCTACGGCGTCGGTCACTCCCCAAGGGTACGACGGCCGCCGCTGCCGGGAGTGTTGTCTGACTGGTCGGACCATGTTCCGACATATGCCACGCCCTGTTTGCGGCTGTTGTCCGAACCGGCGTCCGGGCCGGGTGCGGTGGCGGCCCGGAGGAAACGTTCCTCCGGGCCGCCACCAGCGGGGTTGTGGAACCGTCAGTGGATGATTCCGGTTCGCAGGGCGACCGCCACCATGCCCGCCCGGTCACCGGTTCCGAGCTTGCGGGCGATCCGGGCGAGGTGGCTCTTCACGGTGAGCGCGGACAGCCCCATCGCGACGCCGATCGCCTTGTTGGACTGGCCCTCCGCCACCAGCCGCAAGACCTCGACCTCGCGGCCGGACAGCTCCCGGTACGCGGACGGCTGGGCGCCGGGCGCACCGGGGGCACCCGCCGCGCCGGGCTGGCCGTGCGCACCGGGGTGGCCCGGCATGCCCGGACGGCGCATCCGCCCGGCCAGCCCGGCCGCGCCCAGCGGCATGCCCGGACGGCCCGGCATCGCGACGTTGGTGCGGGTGCCGGTGACCACGTAGCCCTTGACTCCGCCGGCCAGCGCCGAGCGGACCGCGCCGATGTCGTCGGCGGCGGACAGCGCCAGGCCGTTCGGCCAGCCCGCGGCGCGGGTCTCGGCCAGGATGGTCAGGCCGGAGCCGTCGGGCAGGTGGACGTCGGCGATGCAGATGTCGCGCGGCGTGGCGACGCGGGGCCGGGCCTCGGCGATCGAGGAGACCTCGATGACGTCGCGGACGCCGAGCGCCCACAGGTGCCGGGTGACGGTGTTCCGGACGCGGGGATCAGCGATGACCACCATGGCGGTGGGCTTCGTCGGACGGTAGGCCACCACATTTGCGGGGTGCTCGAGAAGGACCGACACCAGGCCTCCTGTAGGGAGTGGCGGACGTCAGCTCCTCGTCGCCGCCCTCTGGCCTGGGGGCGCTCGGAGTGTTCCGCGTTTGGAAAGGGTCACTGACACCTTCGGCATCAACCGTGCCCGCCTTTAGCGGGTGATCACGATCTAGTGAGTAACAATACGGACAAATCGCGCAGATGACCGGTACGACATGCCCGGGATTCGTACGGTTTCGATCGGAACGTGACGCGCGACGGTCAGAATCGGGCAGGGAATTGACACGGAGTGCGACACAAGTCACACTCCGTCAGCCCTGCGGGTGGCGCGCCGCCGATCGTGAGCGGCTGTCCCTCAGTGGGGGCGCGGCCGGCGACGGGCCGGCATCGGAACCACTCCGCCGAGTGACGCGGCGTCGGGCAGCGGCAGCGGCCCGGCGGCGGCCGGCGGCAGGCCCGCGCAGGTGCACAGCAGGTCGCCCCAGGCCGCCAGGTGCCGCTCGAAGCGGCCGTCCGACGGCGTCCAGGACGCCCGCAGCTCGATCTCGGTGGACGCGCCGCGTTCCGCCAGCGCCCCGAAGGACTGCGAGTGGCAGCGGGTCACCGTGCCGCTCGGCTCGGCGTACCCGGCGCCGTGCGCCTGCAGCGCGTCCAGCAGCCAGGCCCAGCCGACCTCGGAGAGCACCGGGTCGCCGGCCATTTCCGGCTCCAGTTCGGCCCGGGCCATGGTGACCACCCGGAAGTCCCCCCGCCAGGGCTCCTGCCCGGCCGGGTCGTGCAGCAGCACCAGCGTGCCGTCCGCCAGCTCCTCGCCGTCCACCTCGACGGTCGCCGACAGCGCGAAGGTGTACGGGGCGAGCCGGCGCGGTGCCGGGGCGGGCGCGATCACCAGTTCGGGGCGCAGCCGTGCCGAGCCCAACGCCTCGACGGCCTCCCGGAACTCGATCGGCGCCGCCTCCTTGCCCGTTCCGCCACCCTGTGCGGATTGCCCGCCGACCGTTGCCATGTCCGGAAGCCTAGGTGCCCGGAGCCCTCATTCCGAGCACTTTCGTGTACGCGGCGTGCCGAAACGCCGTCCGGAAGCGGTCCGGAGGAACCTCTGGAGGAACCCACGACCTGCGCGAAGCGGGGCGGGCGGACGGTGCGTGCGAAGATTTGCCCGTGAGTGAGACTTCCGCAGCCCCCACCGGTCAGCAGCCCGAGGCCGCCGCGCGTCGCGGCGCCGCCCACGACTCCGTCTTCCTGCGCGCCGCCCGCTTCGAGCCGGTGCCGCACACCCCGGTGTGGTTCATGCGCCAGGCCGGCCGCTCGCTGCCCGAGTACCTGAAGGTGCGCGAGGGCATCCCGATGCTCGAGTCCTGCATGCGGCCGGAGCTGGTCAAGGAGATCACCCTGCAGCCGGTCCGCCGGCACAAAGTGGACGCCGCGATCTTCTTCTCCGACATCGTCGTCCCGCTCAAGGCCGTCGGCATCGACGTCGACATCAAGCCCGGCGTCGGCCCGGTCATCGCCGACCCGATCTGCACCGCCGAGGACCTCCAGCGGCTGCGCCCGCTCGAGCCCGACGACATGCCGTACATCACCGAGGCGGTCGGCCTGCTCGTCGACGAGCTCGGCAGCACCCCGCTGATCGGCTTCGCCGGCGCCCCCTTCACCCTGGCCAGCTACCTGGTCGAGGGCGGGCCCTCGCGGACGTACGAGAACACCAAGGCCATGATGTACGGCGAGCCCGAGCTGTGGACCGCCCTGGTCGACCGGCTGGCGGAGATCACCGCCGCCTTCCTGAAGATCCAGATCGAGGCCGGCGCCTCGGCGATCCAGCTCTTCGACTCCTGGGCCGGCGCGCTCGCCCCCGACGAGTACCGCCGCTCGGTGCTGCCCGCCTCCACCAAGGTCTTCGACGCGGTCACCCCGTACGGCGTGCCGAAGATCCACTTCGGCGTCAACACCGGCGAACTGCTCGGCCTGATGGGCCAGGCCGGCGCCGACATCGTCGGCGTCGACTGGCGGGTCCCGCTCAACGTCGCCGCCGACCGGGTCGGCCCCGGCAAGGGCCTGCAGGGCAACCTCGACCCCGCCGTCCTCTACGCCCCCACCCACGTGGTGGAGACCAAGGCCCGCGAGGTGCTGCACGCCGCCCAGGCGATCGGCGACAGCGGCCACATCTTCAACCTCGGCCACGGCGTCATGCCGAGCATGGACCCGGACGCGCTGACCCGCCTGGTCGCCTTCGTCCACGAGGCCAGCGCCCGCTGACCCGGCCGCCGGGCGGGGGCGTCGGCCCCCGCCCGGCGCGGCTCACCGCTGCTCGGCGGCGTCCGGCTGCCCGGCCGGCTCCTCCTGCGGCTGCTCCGGCCCCGGCTCCGGGTGCGGCGACCGCTGGACCGGCAGCGCCGGCCGCCGGCGGGCACCGCGCCGCAGCCACCACACCAGGCCCAGCAGCGGCGCCGCCACCAGCAGGAACGGCGCGACCGCCGCCAGCGCCATCAGCAGCACCTTCACCACGGTCACCAGCGCGTCCCAGCCGCCCGACAGCGCACCGCCCACCGACGCCCAGAAGCCCTTCTCGGGCTCGGCCGTCGGCAGCGAGGGCTTCGCGGACGGGGCGACCAGCCGCAGCGTCACCGTCGACATCGACACCTTCGCCGACAGGTCCTGCTGCTGGCGCTGCAGACTCTCCAGGTCCGCCTCACGCCGGGTCAGCTCGCCCTCCAGTGACACCACCTCGGCCAGCGACTTCGCCTCCGCCATCAGCGCCCGCACCCGGTCCACGCTGGCCCGCTGCGACTTCAGCCGGCTCTCCACGTCCGCCACCTGCTGGGTGACGTCGTCCGCCTGGCTGTTCAGGTCCAGCGTGGTGCCCAGCGCCGCCAGCGCGTCCAGGGTCTTCCGGTGCTCCGCCGACGGCACCTTCAGGGTCAGCGTGGTGCCGTCCATGACGCCGTCCCCGCGACCGTCCGAACTCTCGCCCGACACGTAGCCACCCGCCGCGTCCAGCAGCAACAACGCCTTTCCGCGCGCCGTCCCCACGTTCTCCACCCGGACGGTCAGCTGCGCCTTGTACGCGATCAGCCGCGGCGCGGTCGGCGCGGCCGTCGCGCCGTCCTTCGCCGTCACCGGCCCGCCGCTCGCCGCGGCCTTCTCCCCGCCCGCCGCCTGCGGCGCCACCGCGCCGTTGGCCACGGCCGGCTTCGCGGCGTCACTCGCACTCGTCCCGCCCTCGGCGCTGCACCCTCCCACCAGCAGCACCGCCGCGACCGCCGCCGCCACCGCAACTCTCCGGCCCCGCACGTCCATTCACCCTCCCCCTCGCCTCGGCGCACGCCCTCGCGCACCCCATCGGCCATTGGACGGCCCGACCCCCGCAACGGATCCCACCCACCCGGTACCGGCTCGATCACATCCCGGCCACACCCCGGTCTCGGGACCCGAAGCGCTACCGTGGACCCCATGACGGCACTGCCCGACTGGATGCACCCGCCACGCGAAGAGGGTTGGTTCGCGGAGGACCTCGACCGGCTGCCCGAGGCGCCGCGGCACACCGAACTGATCGACGGAGCACTGGTCTTCATGATGTCGCCCCAGCGTGTCTGGCGCAGCCTCGTCGTCCAGGCGCTGACGGCTGTCCTCAACGACCAGGCCCCGGACGGGGTGAACGTCCTGCGCGAGATCACGGTCCGGCTCGACCGGCGGAACCGGCCGGAGCCCGACCTGGTGGCCGTCACCGCGCCGGTCGACTTCGACCGGACCTGGTTCGCTCCCGAGGACGTCTCGCTCGTGGTCGAGGTGGTCTCTCCCGAGTCCGCGCACCGGGACCGCACGGTCAAGCTCCGCAAGTACGCCGAGGCCGGCATCGCGCACTACTGGCTGGTCGAGGACGAGAAGCACAAGCCCGTGGTGCACGTCTACGAGCTGGACGTGCCGACCGGGGCGTACGTGTCGGCGGGGATCTTCCGGGAGAAGCTGGAGCGCCCGGTGCCCTTCCCGCTCGTGGTCGAGCTCGACGCGCTGGTGCAGGGGAAGTGAGTAAAGGCTGAGAGACTGCCGCACATGGCAGAACCTCATGTCGTGGTGGTCGGTGGCGGGATCGCGGGGCTCGCGGCGGCGGTGTTCCTGAGTGCGGGGCCGGGCCGGGTGACGCTGCTGGAGGCGTCCGGGCGGGTCGGCGGGAAGCTGCGGTCCGGGGAGGTCGGCGGGGTCCGGGTGGACCTCGGGGCCGAGTCGGTGCTGGCCCGGCGGCCCGAGGCGGTGGAACTCGCCCGGCTGGTCGGGCTGGCGGAGGAGCTGGAGCCGCCGAGCACCGCCAAGGCGGCGATCTGGACCGGCGGGCGGCTGCGGCCCATCCCCGCCGGGCAGGTGATGGGTGTCCCCGGCGACCTGGAGGCGCTGGCCGCGTCCGGGGTGCTGTCCGCGGAGGGCCTGGAGCGGGCCCGCCACGAGCGGCCGACCGGACCGGTCGCCGACGACGTCCCGCTCGGCGCGTACGTCGGCGCCGCGCTCGGCCCCGAGGTGGTGCAGCGGCTGGTCGAGCCGCTGCTCGGCGGCGTGTACGCGGGCCGGACCGACGAGCTGTCGCTGCGCGCGGCCGTACCGCAGCTGCTGGGCATCGCCCGCGCGGGCGGCTCGCTGACGGCCGGGGTCCGCGAGCTGACCTCCCGGGCAGCCGCCGCCGGCCCGGTCTTCCAGGGCCTGCGCGGCGGCCTCGGCACCCTGCCCGAGGCGGCCGAGGCCCATCTGCGCAAGGCCGGCGCGGACCTGCGCACCGACCACCCGGTCGACGAGCTGCGCCGGACGCCGACGGGCTGGCGGGTGGTCTCCGGCGGCTCGGTGCTGGAGGCGGACGCGGTGGTGCTGGCGGTGCCGGCGCCGCAGGCCGCCCGGCTGGTCGAGGCCGAGCTGCCGGGCGCGGCGGCCGAGCTGCGGCAGATCGAGTACGCGGGGATGGCGCTGGTGACGATGGCGTTCCGCCGCGCGGACCTGGCCGACAGCCCGCTGACCGGCAGTGGCTTCCTGGTCCCGCCGGTGGACGGCCGGCAGATCAAGGCGTCCACCTTCTCCTCCAACAAGTGGGGCTGGCTGGCGCGTTCCGCGCCGGACGCGTTCCTGCTGCGCACCTCGCTCGGCCGCCACCGCGAGGAGGCCGCGCTGGACCTCCCGGACGAGGAGCTGGTGGCCCGCTCGCTGGCGGACCTCGGCGCGGCGGTCGGCCTGCGGGCCACCCCGTACGCGACCGCGGTGACCCGCTGGCGCGGCGGGCTGCCGCAGTACCCGGTGGGCCACCTGGAGCGGGTCGAGCGGGTCCGCGCCCAGGTCGCGGGCGTCGGCGGACTGGCCGTCTGCGGCGCCGCGTACGACGGCGTGGGCATCCCCGCCGTGATCGCCGGTGCCCGGCGCGCGGTCGAGGACGTGTCGACCCCGACGGCGGGCGGACCCGTCGCAGAAGGGACAATGGGCGCATGACCGATAGCACTGAGCAGCCCGTGAAGAAGAAGGCCCGCGACCTCAACCAGGTCATCCGCTACACCATGTGGTCGGTGTTCAAGCTCAAGGGTGACCTCCCGGAGGACCGCGCCGCCCTGGCCGCCGAGGTCGACGAGCTGTTCGAGCAGCTGGCCGCGAAGGACGTCACCGTCCGCGGCACCTACGACGTGTCCGGCCTGCGCGCCGACGCGGACGTCATGGTCTGGTGGCACGCGGAGAACTCCGACGACCTGCAGGAGGCGTACAACCGCTTCCGCCGCACCGCCGTCGGCCGCCTGCTGGAGCCGGTCTGGTCGAACATGGCGCTGCACCGCCCCGCCGAGTTCAACAAGTCGCACATCCCCGCGTTCCTCGCCGACGAGCGGGCCCGCGACTACGTGTGCGTGTACCCCTTCGTGCGTTCCTACGAGTGGTACCTGCTGCCGGACGAGGAGCGCCGGGCGATGCTCGCCGAGCACGGCATGATGGCCCGCGGCTACCCGGACGTCCGCGCCAACACCGTCGCCTCCTTCGCGCTCGGCGACTACGAGTGGCTGCTCGCCTTCGAGGCGGACGAGCTGCACCGGATCGTCGACCTGATGCGCGACCTGCGCCCCTCCCGGGCCCGCCTGCACGTCCGCGAAGAGGTCCCGTTCTTCACCGGCCGCCGCAAGCCGGTCGCCGAGCTGCTCAACGGCCTGGCGTAACGGCCCTCACGGCCTCGCGCGCAGGCCGCCGGCGGTCGGGGGCAGCGGCCCCCGACCGCTCAGCCGCGGAGCGCGGCGCGCAGCCTCGCGTCGGGAACGGCGTCGGGGCCGACCATCGCGACGGCGGTGAGGAGCTCGCGCTCGGCGTCGTCCGCCGGCCCGTACTGGCGGGGGATCCGGGCCGCCCGCAGCACCTCCTGGCCGGCGGGGGCGGCCCACGCGGTGTAGGCGTGCACGTCGACCCGGGCCATCAGCAGCGTCCCGCCGGTGAGCACCAGCGGCAGCGCGAACCAGGCGACGGTCGCCCCGGCCTGCCCGCTGCCGGGGGCGGCCAGCACCAGCGCCGCGACCAGCAGCCCGGTGGCCAGCAGCAGCGCGTACCGGACCTGACGGATGGCCAGCAGCGCGCTCTCCCGGACGGTCGTCGGGGTGGCGAGACCGGCCATGGTCAGCCGCTCGCCGATGTCGCGGACGGTGGGGTGGGCGGCCAGCGCGGCCCGCAGCGCGGCCGTCCGGCACTGCCCGTCGGGGCCGATCTCGCCGATCAGCGCGCGTTCCAGCCGGCTGCGCCCCTGCGGGTCGACGACGGTGGTCCAGCCGGTGTGGGCGAGGTGCAGACGCCCCCGCCCGGCCATCCGGACGAGGGCGAGGTCGACCACCCGGGTGGGGCCGCCGGCCAGGTAGGCGGTCTCGAACAGACCGACGCCGACGGCCTCCTCCGGCCGGGCCGGGCCGATCGCGGACAGCGAGTCTGCCGTGGCGGCGACCCGGACCAGCCGCAGGCAGGAGAACACCGCGGCGGCACAGGCCGGAATCAGGAGGATCACCCACATGGGATTTTTCTAGACCCGTCCGGCTCCCCGGGAAACGGAACCCCGGGTCGCGATACCGAACTGTGACCGCCGGGCGCGGTCACGAGCTGCCGCATCCGCCGCCGCCGCAGCTCGACCCGCAGGAGCTGGACGACCCGCACGAGCTGCTCGACGAGGAGCCGCACGAGCTGGACGAGGAGCCGCACGAGCTCGACGACGAACCGCAGCTCGACGAGGACCCGCAGCTGGTGGTCGACCCGCACGAGCCGGTCGCCGAGGAGGCGCACCAGTACCCGGAGTCGGAGGACGAGCCGGAGCCGCCGCCCGTGTTCGTGCCGCCGATCAGCGGCCGGGGCAGCAGGGCGTCCCGCAGCTCGGCGTCCTCCAGGACGGCCACCCCGCCGAGGGCGAGCGCGCCCAGCAGCAGGGCGTCCTCGGGGCCGGCGTCGCGCGGCCGCCACGAGCCGCCGTCGCGGACCATGCCGAGCTGGCGGGCGCCCGCCGGGGTGACCCGCGAGCGGGGCAGCCGGGTGACCCGCAGCATGACCGCCAGGAACACCACCAGCGCGCCGAAGACGAACAGCGGGGGAGTGGTGGCGTCCCGCTCGGTGATCGGCTGGACCATCCAGCCGATCATGGTCACCAGCCCGAGCACGACCGTCAGCAGCAGCGCCAGCCACATCAGCCGGCGGGCCCAGGCGGCCGCCCGCAGCCGGTCCGGGCGGCGCATCAGGCCGCGGTCGGCGAGCCGGTCGCCGATCCGCTGCACCTCGGGGTCGCGCATCACGGCGCGGCGCAGCGTGTTCAGGTCGCGGCTGCTCCGGCCGGCCGCGGTGATCACCACGGCCTCGATCGCGTCCCGGGGCACCGGATCGGTGACGGTGACCCGGCGGCCGCGCGAGATGACCACCCGGCCCTCGCGCTCCATCCGGACCAGCGCGACCTCGACCACCCGGCCCGGGCCACCGGCCAGGAACGCGGTCTCCAGGAGCGGCAGCCCGATGCCGACCAGCCCCTGCGGGGCGGGCGCCCGCAGCGCCCGGGCCCTGGTGACGCCGACGGCGACCAGGGCGATCAGCGCCACCGCGCAGGCGATGGCGAACTCAACGTGCCACATCGTCAGTCCCCCGTGTCGTTCAGTGGTGCACAGTGTTCGAAGGTGCGTTCAGGCGGGTACCGGCGGGTACCGGCGGGTCCGGAGTCCTGCCGGGTACGGGCGCGGCGAGGTCAGTGACGGCGGCCGGCCAGCAGCCGGTTCCAGCGGCTGCCGCCGGGCCGCAGCCAGTGCCGCAGCGCCCGGCGCCGGTCGGCGGCCGGGTCGGTGCCCAGCGCCCACTCGGCGAAGGCCCGGGCGTCGGCCCGGTAACCGCCGGTCTGCGGGCGGCCCGCCGCGTACCGCAGGAACAGCGGGCCGTAGTCCGCGCCCAGGATCGCGGCGAGCTCCGGCGCGAGGTGCGCGACGGTGTCCCGGCGCTTGGCGGCCAGGCCCTCCGTCTGGACGCGCACCTGCTCGGCGTCGAAGCCGGCCGGCACCGGGCCGCCGGCGGTCAGTGCCGCCAGCAGCTCGGTCTGCCGGCGGGCCAGCGAGGCCCGGGCCAGCAGCAGCTCGGCGTCCTCCCGCTCGCGCACCAGGTACTCGAAGCGTCCGTCGTGCTGGGACACGCTGTGATCAGACATGCTGGGGCACCCCCTGCCCTTCGTAGACCCGCCGGACGGCGGCCAGTTCGCCGGCCAGCTCGGCCGGCGGCGGGAAGCGGTCGTCCCGCTCCAGCAGCACCCCGGCCGGGGTGGTCCGCCGGCATAGCTCGGCGAGCACCTCCAGTACCGGCTCGGTCACCGGGTGGGCGTGCGTGTCGTGCCACACCCCGTCCCGCTCCACCCCGCCCGCCACGTGCACGTACGCGATCGCCTCCAGCGGCAGCCGGTCCAGCTCGGCGGCGACGTCCACCCCCAGGTTGACCCGGTTGGTGTGCAGGTTGGCGACGTCGATCAGCAGCTTCACCCCGGTCCGCTCGACCAGCTCGGCGAGGAACTGGGCCTCGGTCAGCTCGTCGCCCGGCCAGGCCAGGTGGGCGGCGATGTTCTCCAGCGCCAGCGGCACCGGCAGCTCGCGCTGCGCGATCCGCACGTTCGCCGCCACCACCGCCAGCGACTCCCGGGTCCGCGGCACCGGCAGCAGGTGACCCGCCTCCAGCCCGCCCGCCCGGACGAACGCCAGGTGCTCGGTGACCAGCGGCGCCCCCAGCGCCAGCGCGGTCTCCGCGAGCCGCGCCAGCCGCCCCGCGTCCGGCACCTCCGCGCCGCCGAGACCGAGCGAGACCCCGTGCGGGACGACCGTGACGCCCCGCTCCCGCAACAGCCCCAGCGACTCCGGCAGGTGGCCGGCGCAGACGTTCTCCGCCACCACCTCGACCCAGTCCACACCGTTCAGCCGCTCGACCACGGTGTCGATCTCGGCTCGCCATCCGAGACCGACACCGAGTCGGAACGCCGGCGGTACGTCCATCGGAAACTCCCCCTCTCCAGTGGGCCCCGCCGTGCGCTCCTGCCCCCCGTTGCCGAGAGTCTCGCCCCGGCGCCCCGGTGCCAAGCCGTCACGGCGAAACTCAGAGCTGAACTTGAGCTTTCCGTGCAGAGAACCCAAATTCAGAGGCGATTCAGTGCGCTGCTGGTTAACGTGACATGCCTATGTCTCTGACGATTCGTGAATTCCACCCCGCCGATGCCGCGGGAGCCGCCGCAGCGTACAGCGCCGGCCGCCCCTACCTCGTGATCACCCCCGAGGTCGTCGCCTGGCAGGTCCTCCACACGCCCGACTACGGCATCCTGGTCGCCGAGGCCGACGGCGAGATCGTCGGCACCGCCCGGCACGCCCTCGTGCCCGAAGCCGCCACCCCCGGCGAGGCCGTCCTCAACGTCTCCGTGCTCCCCGCGCACCGCCGCCGCGGCGTCGGCGGCCGCCTGGTCGCCGCCGGCGAGGAACTCCTCGCCGGTGCCGGCGCCACCCGGATCAGCTGCTGGGCCGACGACGAACCCGGCGCCCTCGCCTTCGCCGCAGCCCGCGGCTACACGGCCGGCCGGCAGGGCCACTTCTCCGCGCGCGACCTCACCACCGGGCTGCCGCCCGTCCCCGCACTCCCCGCCGGCACCGAACTGCGCACCGCCGCGGACTACCTCGACGACCCGTACCCGATCTACCTGGTCGACATCGACGGCACCCGCGCCGAGCCTGGCGACCTGGAGACCGGGGACCAGCCCTACGAGGAGTGGCTCGCCACCATCTGGCGGCGCCCCGACCTCTCCCACGAGCTCACCACCGTGGTTCTCGCCGACGGCGAACCGGTCGCGTTCAGCGCCGCCCAGACCGACGGCGGCCGCTACTGGTCCGCCTTCACCGCCACCCGCGAGTCGCACCGCGGCCGAGGCCTCGCCAAGATCGCCAAGACCGACTCCCTCCACCGCGCCCGCGCGGCCGGCCTCACCGCGGCCTACACCGCCAACGACGCCACCAACGCCCCGATGCTCGCCATCAACGCCTGGCTCGGCTACCACATCTGCGCCGGCGAACGCCGCCACTCCCGCGCGTTGTAGCCCCCGCCGAGCCGCACGCCCCCGCCTCCGGCGGGGAACCCCGCCGAGCCGCAGCCACCGGCCGTGCCCCGCCTGGTCGTAACCCTGCGGGCGGGGTTCCCCGCGCCTCCGGCGGCGGCCCTGCGGGCAGCTTCCCCACGTCTCCGGTGGTCGGGTTCCCCGTGCCCCGGCGGGAAGCCGGCCAGCCGTCCGCCACCTGCGTCGCCGAGGTGCCTCCGGCGGTCTGCTCCGCCCCCGGCGGGAAGCCGGCCGAGCCGCCTTCGGCGGTTGCCCTGTGGGCGGGTTCCACGCCTTCGCCGGCGCCGCGGCCGTGGGTCGGTGTTCGGCGGGGCCGGTGCGGGGCTCAGGCGACGTCTACGCCGTGGGTGCGGGCGAGGCCGGCGAGGCCGTCGGACCAGCCCTGGCCGACGGCGCGGAGCTTCCAGGTGCCGTTGTGCCGGTAGAGCTCGGCGACGAGCATGGCGGAGATCGCGGGGTCGGCCGGGGGCCGGAAGCGCCAGGCGGCGGGGCCGGACTGGATCTCCAGCTCGGCGTCGCCGAGGTCGGCGCAGGTCAGCCCGGTGTCGGTGTCCATGTTGACGGAGACGGCGACCCGCCGGACGGCGTCCGGGAGGTCCCCGAGGCGGACGGTCGCGGTGCCGTCCAGCGGACGCAGTCGCACCGCACCGTCCGCCGCGGTCGGCTGGTGGTAGAAGACGAAGTCGCCGTCGTCGCGGACCACGCCGTCGGCGGTGAGCAGGAGCAGGGTGAGGTCGGCCTCCGCGCCGGTGGTGCGGAAGGCGACGGCGACCTCCTCGGCGGGCAGCGGCGCGTTCTCGCCGGGGGAGAGGACGGCCGGTTCGGCCCGGCGCTCCGCGGGCGGGACGGGGGAGCCCAGCCGGCCGCGCAGGCCGTGTTCCTGCAGCAGGCCGACCAGCATCGGCCCGTCGACGAGGGTGAGCGGCTTGCCGTCGACCCAGCGCCGGGAGCCGGGTCCGAAGCCCGAGGTGGTGACCAGGATGCCGCGGTTGGCGCCCTGCCGGGACATGGTCGCGTCCAGGTCGCGGACGGCGGTCGGCGGCACGGTCTTGCGGTAGCGCTTGGCCTGGATGACGATCCGCCCGCCGGTGATCGGGTCGGGGTCCTCGGCGAGGACGTCGACGCCCTCGTCGCCGCTGCGCGCGGTGGTTCGGGTGACCAGGCCGCGTCGCCGGAAGAGTTCGGCGATCAGTTCCTCGAAGGCGATCGGGTCCATGGTGAACAGGTCCGGCTCGTCGGAGTCGTCCGCGGTGCCGGGGGACCCGGCGGGCGCGGCCACGGGGGCAGCGGCGGCGGAGCCGACGGAGGCGGTGGAGCGTTCGACCTTGACCGGCTCGGCCTTCTCGGGGCGGGTGGAGAGCCGCCCGCGGAGCCCGTCGACGAGGCAGTCCACCGGCTCGACCCGGTCCAGCGCGACGGCGAGCAGCTCGGCCCGCTCCACCGCGACCGACACCAGGCAGCGCCGCTGTTCCCGGCCGGTCGCCGGGTCGACCGCGGTGAGTATGCCGTTGACGGCGACGGAGTCGAGCAGCCCGGTCTCGTCGGCCCGGAACAGCACGTCCAGCACCCGCAGCGCGCACTGCGCGAGCACCGCGCGGTACAG
This sequence comes from Kitasatospora sp. NPDC048365, assembly GCF_043200835.1. Classification (NCBI taxonomy): domain Bacteria; kingdom Bacillati; phylum Actinomycetota; class Actinomycetes; order Kitasatosporales; family Streptomycetaceae; genus Kitasatospora; species Kitasatospora sp. NPDC048365. The sequence continues at coordinate 43,596 of NZ_JBICYJ010000023.1, read as the reverse complement.
CGCCTTGCGTTCGGTGGCCGGGCGGGCCACCTCGGCCTCGCTGTCGTCGGTCTTCACGTAGCGGTAGCGGGCGACGGGCGGCACCACCTCGTACGGCGGCAGTTCCCATTCGACGACCAGTTGGCGGGCGCCGGCGTCCCAGGCGAGTTCGCACTCGACGGGGAAGCCCTCGGGCCAGTCGTCGCGCCAGCGCAGCGCGGCCTCGAACAGTTCGACGACGGCTTCGGCGGCGCCGGCCCGGACCTGTTCGGCGAGTTGCGCGGCCTGCCCGGCCTGTCCGGCCGCGAGCTGTCGGCGTTCGGCGGCCCAGGCCTCGTAGCCGGCCCGGTACTCGGCGAGCTGCCGCTGCCGGTCCTGCTCGGCGGCCTGTGCGGCGTACCAGTCGTGCTCGAAGCGGGCCCGGGCCTGTGCGGCCTGCTCGTCCCACCAGCGGCGGGCGGCGGGGTCGTAGGCCTGGGCGCCGGTGAGCGGCGGGACGAGGTACCAGTTCTGGTCCGGCATCGGGACGGGTGTGCCGAGCGGGCCGGGGTCGAAGGGCGGCACCTCGACCCGTCCGGAGGTCTCGGAGAGCCGGAAGGCGGGGCCGGACAGCCCGGCGGCGAGGACGCCGCGCAGTTCGGCGACGCGGGCGTCCAGCTCGGCGGTGCGCGCGGCGAGGTCCGCCTCGCGCCCCTGCTGGTACGCCCGCAGCGCCTCCTTCTCGCCGCGCGCGGCGGCGCGCTGCGCCTCGCGCTGGGCCCGCTCGTACTGGCGGCGCTGTTCGGCGGCCGCCCGGCGCTGTTCCTCCTCGCGCCGGTGCTGCTGCCGCTGCGCCTCCGCGAGCATGCCCAGCAACCCCGCCGAACCCTGACGCCGCGCCACCCCGGTCCTCCTCATACGGTCAGATGATCAGTATGAGGCGAAGTCGGGGGTTCAGGGAGCGGGCTTCAGGGTCAGCGAGATCGAGTTGATGCAGTACCGCTGGTCGGTGGGCGTCCCGTACCCCTCGCCCTCGAACACGTGCCCGAGGTGGCTGCCGCAGGTGGCGCAGCGCACCTCGACCCGCCGCATGCCCAGCGAGGTGTCCTGGATGTACTCCACCCGGTCCTCCGCCAGCGGGGCGTAGTACGACGGCCACCCGCAGTGGCTGTCGAACTTGGTCTCGCTGCTGAACAGCTCGGCCCCGCAGGCCCGGCAGCTGTACACCCCGACCGTCTTGGTGTCGGTGTACTCGCCGACGAAGGGCCGCTCCGTCCCCGCCTCGCGCAGGACGTGGTACTCCTCCGGTGACAGCTCGGACCGCCACTCGGCGTCCGTCTTCTCGATCTCGTAGGTCACGACACCGCTCCCGTCAGCTCAGTTCGTCCAGGATGGCCGGCCCCAGGTTGGTGACGTCGCCGGCGCCCATGGTGAGCAGCAGATCGCCGGGCTTGGCCATTCCCGCGAGCACCGCGGGGGCGGCGGCGAAGGAGTGCTCGGCCCGGACGTCGGCGCCGGCCCGGCGGGCGGCGTCGATGATCAGCTCGCTGGTGACGCCGGGGATCGGGTCCTCGCGGGCCGGGTAGATGTCGAGCACCACGGAGGCGTCGGCCATCGCGAGGGCGCTGCCCATCTCCTCGGCGAGCTGCTGGGTGCGGCTGAAGAGGTGGGGCTGGAAGACCACCAGGACCCGGCCGCTGTCGCCGACCGCCTCGCGGATCGCCTCCAGGTCGGCGGCCATCTCGGTCGGGTGGTGGGCGTAGGAGTCGATCACCTGGACGCCGGCCGCCTCGCCCTTGAGCTGCAGCCGCCGCCGGACGCCGGTGTAGGAGCCGAGCGCCTTGGCCAGGCCGTCGGCGGGCACGCCGAGCGCGACGCCGGCGGCCAGCGCGGCGACCGCGTTGTGGGCGTAGTGCCGGCCGGGCACCGAGACGGTGAAAGTGAGCTCCGAGCCGCCGATCGCGACCGTGACCTCGCTGGTCATGCCGCGCGGCACCACGGAGAGCACCCGCACGTCGGCGTCGTCGGCGGCGCCGACGGTGACGATGTTCAGCTCCTCGCGGCCGGCCACCCGCCGGGTCAGCTCGCGGGCGCCCTCGTGGTCGGCGGAGACGACCAGGGTGCCGCCGGGGACGATCCGCCCGACGAAGGTCTCGAAGGACTCGTAGATCTCGTCCATCGACGCGTAGTTGGCGTGGTGGTCGAGCTCCACGTTGAGCACGATCGCCACCTCGGGCGCGTACTTGTGGAAGCTGCGGTCGCTCTCGTCGGCCTCGGCGACGAAGATCTCGCCGGTGCCGTGGTGGGCGTTGGAGCCGGGAGCGTCGAGGTCGCCGCCGATCGCGTACGAGGGCTCCAGGCCGAGCTCGCCGAGCGAGACGGCCAGCATCGAGGTGGTGGTGGTCTTGCCGTGGGTGCCGGCGACGGCCAGCGCCCGGCGGCCGCCCATCAGGGCGGCGAGCGCGTCGGAGCGGTGGACCACCGGGATGCCGCGCTCGCGGGCGGCGGTCAGCTCGGGGTTGTCGGCGCGGATCGCGCTGGAGACGACCACGCTGCTGGTGCCGGCCGGGACGTTCTCGGCGGCGTGGCCGACGTGCACCTCGGCGCCGAGGGCGCGCAGCGCGAGGACGGTCTCCGACTCCTTGGCGTCGCTGCCGGACACCTTGGCACCGCGCACCGCGAGGATCTTCGCCAGGCCGGACATGCCGGCGCCACCGATGCCGATGAAGTGCGGGGCGTGCAGGTCGTGCGCGGCGTCGTTCAAGGCGGGGCTCCGTCGGTGCGGGGGCGGGCAGGGCAGGATCCGTGTGGCACGGCACTACGAATTCTGCCCTACCGGCCCCGCCGGGCCGGGCTACGAGTCGCTGGCGAACAGCTTCAGCACCGGGACGCCGACCTTGTGCCGGGCCTTGGAGGCCCAGTCCCGGTGGAAGAACTCCTCGACGAAGTGCGGGGAGGTGAGCACCAGCACCTCGTCGGCCCGGCTGGTCTCCACGATCTCCTTGAGGTGGTCCAGCGGGCTGTCCTGGACGACCTCGCCGGTCGCCTCGGCGCCGGCCTGCCGCAGGTGGCGCAGGCTGTGTTCCAGTGATTCGGTCGCGACGGCGGCCGGATCGCCCTGGTCGTCGTGCTCGTGCACCGCCTTGTCCAGATGGCCGAGGGCCACGTCGTCGAGGGCGCGCAGCAGCTCGTCCTGCTTCCCGCGCGGTTGCATCAGGACGACGAAGGAGACCTTCTCCTCGCCGTGGAGCGTGGTGACCAGCTCCACGTCGGCGTCGGAGAGCGCCTTTTCGATCATCAGTACGGTCTTGAACACGTGAGTCCCTTCGCTGGTGCAGGCCCCCGGGTCCGGTGTCCCTTCCCATACTCATAGTGCCCGGAGGAAGCTTTCCTCACGCTGCCCACGCGCCACACGGGCCACACGGGGGCAGGGTCACTCGGAGACGGGCGCCGGGTGGGCCGGGCGCAGGTAGCGGGTGAAGAGGAAACCTTTCTGCTCGATCAATGAGACCAGCCGCATACGGTGCGTGTCCGGCATTTGCGGACCTTTCATGATTCGTGGTGAATCACCGCCGGTGACCAGCGGGGCCAGCGACAGGCACAGCTCGTCCAGCAGCCCGTCCGCCGCGACCTGCCCGAGCAGCCGGGGGCCGCCCTCGGTCAGCTGCCGGGTCCAGCCGCGGCCGGCCAGCTCCGCGACCGCCCGCGGCAGGTCCACCGACCCCTCACCCGCGGTGATCACGTCCGCCGTCCGGGCGACCGCCGCCAGCCGCTCCGCCGGGGCGTCCTCGGTGGTGATCACCACCGTCCGCACCAGCGGCTCGGTGAACAGCGCGGAGTCCAGGTCCAGCGCCAGGCTGCGGGTGACCACCGCGATCACAGGTGCCGGGGGCTGCCCCGCCGCCCGGCGGGCCTCGGCGAACTCGGCCCGCGCCCGGCCAGGCCGGTACCCCTCGGCCCGGACCGTCTCCGCGCCCACCAGCACCACGTCCGCCAGCGCCCGCAGCACACCGAAGATCCGCTTGTCCGCCGCGCCGGACAGGCCCTCGGACAGGCCCGCCAGGTTGGCCGCGCCGTCCAGGCCGGACACCATGTTGGCCCGCAGCCAGGGCCGGCCCTCCCGGACCCGCTCCGGGTACGCGTACAGCCGCGCCAGCGACTCCAGCGCCCACGGGTCGTCCACCGGCACGTCCAGGGGGTTGATCAAGAGCTGCATGGAACCGAGTCTTCCACGCGCGCGCGGTGTGCTCCTGGTCTCACGGCGGCCCGGGGGCCCCGCCCGGCGGCGTACCCTCTACTGCGTGCCTGCTGCCTCGTCCTCCGACGCCATGACCGCGATAGCCCTGACCCAGCGCCACCCCTCGGTGACCGCGGACCGGCTGGTGGCCGAGATGGTACCGCCGCCCCGCTTCGCGGGCGTCAGCTTCGGCAGCTACCTCCCGGACCACACCCAGCCGAGCCAGGCCGACGCGGTCCGGATCCTGGAGGAGTTCGCGGCCGGCCTCAACGGGAACTCCGCCGGCACCGCCAAGCGCGGCTGGTTCCGCCGCTCCGCCCCCGCCCCGACCGGCCCGGCCGGGATCTACCTGGACGGCGGCTACGGCGTCGGCAAGACCCACCTGCTCGCCTCGCTCTGGCACGCCACCCCCGGCCCCAAGGCCTTCGGCACCTTCGTCGAGCTGACCAACCTGGTCGGCGCCCTCACCTTCAAGGGCGCGGTCGACACCCTCTCCTCGCACCGCCTGCTGTGCATCGACGAGTTCGAGCTCGACGACCCGGGCGACACCGTCCTGGTCTCCACCCTGCTCGGCCGGCTGGTCGAGAACGGCGTCAAGCTCTGCGCCACCTCCAACACGCTGCCCGAGAAGCTCGGCGAGGGCCGGTTCGCCGCCGCCGACTTCCTCCGCGAGATCCAGGGCCTGTCCGGGCACTTCCGGCCGGTCCGGATCGACGGCCAGGACTACCGGCACCGCGGCCTGCCCGCCGCCCCGCCGCCGTACACCGACGCCGACGTCGACGCCCGCGCGGGCCGGACCGCCGGCGCCTCGCTGGACGACTTCGACGGCCTGCTGGAGCACCTGAAGTCGGTCCACCCGAGCCGCTACGGCGCGCTGCTCGACGACGTCCAGGCGGTCTTCCTGCGCGGCGTCCGCCAGGTCGACGACCAGTCCACCGCGCTGCGCCTGGTGGTCCTCGCCGACCGCATGTACGACCGCGAGCTGCCGATCACCGCCTCCGGCGTCCCGTTCGACCAGGTCTTCACCGAGGAGATGCTGCGCGGCGGCTACCGCAAGAAGTACCTGCGGGCCGTCTCCCGCCTGGTCGCCCTGGCCCGGGACAGCGCGAAGCCCTGATCGTTGTCGGTGGCGGGACGTACGGTGGACCCGTGCGTCCCATCACGAGCATTGAGCGGTCCGTGGCGCCCTTCGAGGTCGTCAGCCCCTACCAGCCCAACGGCGACCAGCCGGCGGCCATCGCCGAGCTGGACCGCCGCATCCGTGCCGGCGAGAAGGACGTCGTCCTGCTCGGTGCCACCGGTACCGGCAAGTCGGCGACCACGGCCTGGATGATCGAGAAGCTCCAGCGCCCCACCCTGGTGATGGCGCCGAACAAGACGCTGGCCGCCCAGCTGGCCAACGAGTTCCGCGAGCTGCTGCCGAACAACGCGGTCGAGTACTTCGTCTCGTACTACGACTACTACCAGCCCGAGGCGTACGTCCCGCAGACGGACACCTACATCGAGAAGGACTCCTCGATCAACGAGGAGGTCGAGCGGCTGCGCCACTCCGCCACCAACTCGCTGCTCACCCGCCGCGACGTGGTGGTGGTCGCCTCCGTCTCCTGCATCTACGGCCTCGGCACCCCGCAGGAGTACGTGGACCGGATGGTCCCGCTCAAGGTCGGCGAGGAGATCGACCGGGACGCCCTGCTCCGCCGCTTCGTCGACATCCAGTACACCCGCAACGACCTGGCCTTCAGCCGCGGCACCTTCCGGGTCCGCGGCGACACCGTCGAGATCTTCCCGGTGTACGAGGAGCTGGCCGTCCGGATCGAGTTCTTCGGCGACGAGATCGAGGCGCTCTACACCCTGCACCCGCTCACCGGCGAGGTGATCAGCCAGGACGACTCGGTCTACGTCTTCCCCGCCTCGCACTACGTCGCCGGCCCCGAGCGCATGGAGCGCGCGGTCAACGACATCGAGAAGGAGCTGGAGGAGACCCTCGCCCGGATGGAGAAGCAGGGCAAGCTCCTGGAGGCCCAGCGCCTGCGGATGCGCACCACGTACGACATCGAGATGCTCCGCCAGATCGGCACCTGCTCCGGCGTGGAGAACTACTCGATGCACTTCGACGGCCGCGAGCCCGGCTCCCCGCCGAACACGCTGCTCGACTACTTCCCGGAGGACTTCCTCCTGGTCATCGACGAGTCGCACGTGACCGTCCCGCAGATCGGCGCGATGTACGAGGGCGACGCGTCCCGCAAGCGCACCCTGGTCGAGCACGGCTTCCGCCTCCCCTCCGCGATGGACAACCGCCCGCTGAAGTGGGAGGAGTTCCTGGAGCGGATCGACCAGACCGTCTACCTCTCGGCGACCCCGGGCAAGTACGAGCTCTCCCGCTGCGAGAAGCCGGTGGAGCAGATCATCCGCCCGACCGGCCTGATCGACCCCGAGGTGATCGTCAAGCCGACCGAGGGCCAGATCGACGACCTGGTGCACGAGATCCGGCAGCGGGTCGAGAAGGACGAGCGCGTCCTGGTCACCACGCTGACCAAGAAGATGTCGGAGGACCTCACCGACTACCTGATCGGCCTCGACATCCGGGTCCGGTACCTGCACAGCGACATCGACACGCTGCGCCGGGTCGAGCTGCTGCGCGAGCTGCGCGCCGGCGAGTACGACGTGCTGGTCGGCATCAACCTGCTGCGCGAGGGCCTCGACCTGCCCGAGGTCTCGCTGGTCGCGATCCTCGACGCGGACAAGGAGGGCTTCCTGCGCTCCGGCACCTCGCTGATCCAGACCATCGGCCGCGCCGCCCGCAACGTCTCGGGCCAGGTGCACATGTACGCCGACCGGATCACCCCGTCGATGGCGCTGGCCATCGACGAGACCAACCGGCGCCGGGCCGTCCAGCAGGCGTACAACGAGGAGCACGGGATCGACCCGCAGCCGCTCCGGAAGAAGATCGGCGACATCCTGGACACCCTGAGCCGGGAGGACGTGGACACCGAGCAGCTGCTCTCCACCGGGTACCGCGGCCAGGGCAAGGGCAAGGCCCCGGTGCCCGCGCTGGGCGCCGACCGGAAGCCCGCCAAGAGCCTGCCGGCCGCCGAACTGGCCCAGCTCATCCAGGACATGACCGACCGTATGCACGCCGCCGCGGCGGAGCTGCAGTTCGAGGTCGCCGCCCGCCTGCGCGACGAGGTGAAGGAGCTGAAGAAGGAGCTCCGGCAGATGCGGGAGGCGGGGATGGCGTGACCCCCGGGGGTAGGCCCTAGGGTATGGGGCGGGGGGCCGCCGTGCCGCCGTTCGGGTGGAACCGGGGGACGCCCGGGGACGTCCTGAGATACCTCCGGAACGCACCGGACATGCTCCGGGAAGAGAGGACAGCACCGTGTCGGTGAACCTGGCGAAGGGCCAGAGCGTCAACCTGCAGAAGTCCACCGGCGAGTCGCTGAGCGTCGTGCGGATGGGCCTCGGCTGGAAGGCCGCCGCCCGGCGCGGCCTCTTCGGCCGGCGCACCCGCGAGATCGACCTCGACGCCTCCGCCCTGCTCTACGCCGAGAAGACCCCCACCGACGTGGTCTTCTTCCAGCACCTGGTCAGCAACGACGGCTCGGTCCGGCACACCGGCGACAACCTGGTCGGCGGCGTCGGCTCGGGCGGCGACGACGAGTCGATCCTGGTCGACCTGGCCCGGGTGCCGGTGCACATCACCCAGATCATCTTCACCGTCAGCTCGTACACCGGCCAGACCTTCCAGGAAGTCGAGAACGCGCACTGCCGGCTGATCGACGAGCTCACCGGCCAGGAGCTGGCCCGCTACGAGCTCACCGGCGGCGGCGCGCACACCGGCCAGATCATGGCCAAGGTCTCCCGCGACGGGAGCGGCTGGAAGATGACCGCGATCGGCACCCCCGCCCGCGCCCGCACCTTCCAGGACATGCTGCCGGACATCGAGCCGTTCCTCTGACCCCCGGTCACCGGGAAGAGAACGCCACAGGGGAGGAACGTCACCGCATGGCCGCCGCCGAACTGGTGCGCGGGCAGAACCACCCGCTGCCGGGTACCCGGATCTCCGTCCGGGTCTCGGCGGCCGGGACGGCGGCCGCCGCCGTTCTGCTCACCGACGACAACGGTCGCCTGCTCGGCGACCCCGGGTACCTGCTGCACGAGCGGGCCCGAGAACTGCCCGGCGTCCGGCTGACCGCCGACGGCACCGTCGAGGCCGACCTCGACGCGCTGCCGGACGGGGTCCGCCGGGTGCTGCTGGCGCTGGTCCTGCCCGCCGACTCCACCGGGTTCGGGGCACAGGGCGAGCCGCGCGCCGAGGTCGCCGCGGACGGCGGGCCCGCCGTCGCCGCGTTCACCCTCGCCGGGCTCGGCGGCGAGACGGCGGTCGTCGCCGTCGAGCTGTACGCGCGCGGGCCGGGCTGGAAGGTCCGCGCCGTGGGCCAGGGCTACCAGGGCGGCGCCGCCGCCCTGCTGGCCGACCACCACGGACCGGCCGCCCTCGCCCCGGACCTGACGCCCGCCCCGGCCGCGGCCGGCGCCGGCCGTCCCGCGGGCACCGCGCCGACCGGCATCGACACCGCCCACCCCGGGCGCGCGGCCACGCCCCCGGCGGACGCGGTCACGGACACCGTCCCGGGCTCGGCGGGGATCGACACCGTCCACCCCCGCCGCCGCCCGACGGACGCCCTCCCGGCCGACGCCGTGCCGACCGGCACGGCCCCGACCGACGCCGTCCCGACCGACACGGTGCCGTTCCCGTCCGGGATCGACACCGTCCACCCGCGCCGCCGGCTGACGACCCCGTCGCCGTCCGACGCGACCCCGGCCGACGGCGTCCCGTACCCGCCGGGGATCGACACCAGCCACCCCGGCCGGCCGACGCCGCCGCCGATGCCGAGCGGCCCGCCGACCGTCGGCATGCCCTCGCCGGCCGCCGCCGTGCCGCCCGGCACCCCGCCGCCAGTCGCCGGTGACGCCGCCGGGTTCACCATGGACGAGCGGCTCTACAACCAGGTCTGGGGCGTCTTCGAGGACGCCGCCCGCTCCGCCGCGGCCTACCGCTCGGCGGTGGACTTCGCCGACCAGCGCGAGTCCCAGGAGGTCGAGGCGCTGCTCTCCGACCCCCGGGCGCGCTTCGGCACGGAGGCCGAGTCCGGCCGGGCCCAGGCCCGGGCCCGCCGCGACGACCTGGAGGGCCGGGCCCGCGAGGTGCGGGACCGCGACTCCGCCCAGCTGCTGGAGGAACTGCGGGTGGTCGAGGCGGCGATGCCCGCCCCGATGGCCCGCTGGGACAGCCCGGCCTGGTCGGCCTGGCAGCCCCCCGAGGAGCCGCCGTTCGCCCTGCGCCTGGGCGACCTCCACCTGCCCGAGAACCCGGACCTCCGGGTGCCGATGCTGGTCCGCTTCCCCTCGACCCGAGGCCTGTGGGTGGACACCGGCAGCGGCGCGGAGTCGGACGGCCCGGGCAGCGTGCCGCTGGGCTCCGCCGACCGGAAGGCGTTCGCCGCCGGGGTGGCCAACGCCGCCGCGGCCCGGATGCTGGCCTGCTACCGACCGGGCGGCCTGCTGCTGCACGCGGTCACACCCGGCGGCGACGCGGCCGGCGCGGTCGCGCCGTTCGCCCGGGCCGGGCTGCTGTCCGGGCCGCCCGCGACCGACGCGTCCCTGGTCACGGCGCTGCTGGAGATCCTGGTGGAGCGGGTCGACCTGGTGCAGATGGCGCGCCGGGCCGGTGCCCCGGTGGCGCTGCCGCCGCACATCGACCCGGCGGACCGGCTGCTGCTGGTGCACGACTTCCCGTACGGGTTCGACGACCGGACGCTGGCCAAGCTGCGCTACCTCGCGGAGGAGGGGCCGTCGGTCGGCGTCCACCTGCTGGTGGTGGCGGACCGGGCGGACGGCCGGGAGTACGGCCCGCTGCTGGACTCGTTCTTCCGCTCGATGACCCGGCTCGCCCCGGTCGCCCAGGACTACCTGGCGGACCCGTGGGTGGAGCACCTGTGGACCTTCACCCCGGCCGTGCCCGCGCCCGGTGACCCCGCGCTGCCCGCCCTGCTCGACCAGATCGCCCGCGGCCGCTGACCCCCGAGGAGTCCCGAAAGGGCATTGCTCTTTACCTTCTTTACCTTCTCTTGGTGGATCTGTTAGCCTCGACGGGAGCGGAGGGGAGTATTCCCCCGCGGTGTTCCCGTCATCACGGGCGCCCGTTCCACGGGCGCCCCGGGGCACCGGCCGGGTCGGCGCGCCGACCGGTGGAAGAGACCTCCGGCAGTGACGATGTCCATCTCGCCTATTGCCGGAGGAGCAAGCAGTCGTGGACGTTTCCCTTGGCCTGTGGATCGGCACCATCGGTGTCCTGATAGCGCTGATCGTGGCCGATTTCTTCATCGGCGGCCGCAAGCCGCACGAGGTCTCCATCAAGGAGGCCGGGATCTGGACGGGCGTGTGGGTCGCGCTCGCCGTGCTCTTCGGCGGATTCCTCTGGTGGTACGGCGGTTCGCAGCCGGCCGGTGAGTTCTTCGCGGGTTACATCACCGAGAAGTCGCTCAGTGTCGACAACCTGTTCGTGTTCATTCTGATCATGGGCAAGTTCGCTGTTCCGCGGATCTACCAGCAGCGCGTCCTGATGGTCGGCGTGATCATTGCGCTGGTGCTGCGCGCGGTCTTCATCGCCGGCGGCGCGACCCTGGTGGCCAACTTCTCCTGGGTCTTCTACATCTTCGGCGCCTTCCTGATCTGGACGGCGTGGAAGCTGGTCAAGGAGGCGATGGGCGGCGAGGAGGACGAGGAGTTCGAGGAGAACCGACTCCTCAAGTCCATCGAGCGGCGCTTCCCCTCCACCGACCGGTACCACGGCACCAAGCTGTTCGTGGTGGAGAGCGGCAAGCGGCTGATGACGCCGATGCTGATCGTCATGCTGGCGATCGGCACCACCGACGTCCTGTTCGCCCTGGACTCGATCCCCGCGATCTTCGGCCTGACCCAGGACCCGTACATCGTCTTCACCGCCAACGCCTTCGCCCTGATGGGCCTGCGCCAGCTGTACTTCCTGATCGGCGGCCTGCTGAAGAAGCTGGTCTACCTGTCGTACGGCCTGTCGGTGATCCTCGGCTTCATCGGCGTGAAGCTGGTGCTGCACGCGCTGCACGAGAGCGGCGTGCACGTGCCGGAGATCGGCATCCCGCTCTCGCTGGGCTTCATCGTGGTGGTGCTGGGCGTCACCACGGTGGCCAGCCTGATCTCCTCCCGCCGGGCGGAGCGGCGGGAGGCGGAGCAGTCCGAGCCGGAGACGATAGACGCCTGACCCGCAGGCACAGCGTGAAGGGGCCGCCCGGCAGTCGCCGGGCGGCCCCTTCCGCGTCCTCACCAGCCGCGCTCGCGCCACTCGTCGAGGTGCGGGCGCTCGGCGCCGAGCGTGGTGTCGTTGCCGTGGCCGGGGTAGACCCAGGCCTCGTCCGGGAGCACGTCGAAGATCTTCTCGTTGACGTCCCGGAACAGGCTGGCGAAGGCCTGCGGGTCCTTCCAGGTGTTGCCGACGCCGCCGGGGAAGAGGCAGTCGCCGGTGAACACGTGCGGGTGGCCCTGCGGGTCGTCGTAGACCAGCACGATCGCGCCGGGGGTGTGCCCGACCAGGTGCCGCACGGTCAGCCCGACCTGGCCGACCCGCAGCACGTCGCCGTCGTCCAGCAGCAGGTCGGTGCGGACGTCGATGCCCTCGGCGTCGATCCGGCCGGCGGCGGTGCGGGCGCCGGTGGCGGCGGCCACCTCGGCCAGCGCGCTCCAGTGGTCGTGGTGCCGGTGGGTGGTGACCACGGTGGCCAGCCGGTCGCCGACGGTCTCCAGCAGCACCGGCGCCTCGGCGGCCGCGTCGATCAGCAGCTGCTCGTCGGTGGCCCGGCAGCGCAGCAGGTAGGCGTTGTTCTCGTACGGGCCGACCGCGATCTTGGTGATGATCAGGTGGGCGAGCTCCCGCACGTCCGGCGGGCCGCCGACCTTGACCGAGCCGTGGTACGTCATCGTGCCGCTCCTCGCTGCCGCCGCTTCGGGGTGGTCCCGTTCCGGGCCGTCCCGTTCAGGGCCGTCTCGTTCGGGGGTGTCTCGTTCAGGGCTGTCTCGATCATCATCCCGCGCTCAGCCCATCGGGGGCAGCTTCGGCAGGGCGGTGCGGGCGTCGGTCAGCTGCTCGCCGCCCCGGTGCACCTGGAGGCCGTCGCCGTCGGCCCGGCCGGACAGCCAGGCGGTGAGCGCCCGGACCGGGCCCTCGGCGGTCAGTTCGGGCGCGCCGGTGCCGGGGGCGGTGCCGAGCTGGACCCGCTGCCCGGTGTCCTCGGCGATCAGCAGCACCGCGTCCAGCCCGTCGACCCCGGCGAACTGCGCGCCGAGCCGGGCGAACTCGCGGCGGGCGAAGGCCTCCGGCCAGTGCGCGGGGGTGTGCCCGGCGTCCAGGTCGACGTGGTGGTACTCGACCTCGGCCAGCCGCTTCCCGGGCAGCTCGTGGACCGGGAAGGTGTACCCGGCGCGGTGCCGGACCAGGGCGCTCCACGCCGCGTCGGGCAGCAGGGCGGCGGCGTCCAGGAAGCGCCGGTGGCTGTCGCGCAGGTCGGCGAGGTGCTCGTCGAGCGGCCGGCCGGCGCCGGCCTCGATGTCCCGGTCCCGGGCCTCCGCGCTGGCGTACTGGGGAATGTCGCGGCCGGTGCGGGCGCTGTCCAGGAGGTTGACCAGGGAGTCGGCGTTGCGGGCCAGGTGGGTCAGCACGTGGCCGCGGGTCCAGCCCGGCAGGGCGGAGGCCCCGGCGACCGCGTCCGGCTTCAGCCCGGCGACGGTGTGCAGCAGCAGCTCGGTGGATTCGACGGTCGCGCGCAGCGCTTCGGCCGCTCTGGCGGCGTCGGTCCGGGCGTCGGTCATGCGGTGGCCTCCGGGTGATCACGCCTCCGGGCGTTGCCCGGACGGGTCCTGCGTCGTTGACGCTATCGCGCCCGGCGGACCTGTTCACTCATTCGGGTGGACTCGGCTGGACAAGCTCGATATTCGAACGCCTGAGCTATAGGCTGGCTGCCGCATCCTGGAAGAAGTACACATTCATCTCGCCCGGAGAAAGGCGCCAGAAGCAGTGGCCGACCGCCTCGTCGTCCGTGGTGCTCGCGAGCACAACCTCAAGAACGTCTCGCTCGACCTGCCCCGCGACTCCCTCATCGTCTTCACGGGCCTCTCCGGGTCCGGCAAGTCCTCGCTGGCCTTCGACACGATCTTCGCCGAGGGGCAGCGCCGCTACGTCGAGTCGCTGTCCTCCTACGCCCGCCAGTTCCTGGGGCAGATGGACAAGCCCGACGTCGACTTCATCGAGGGCCTCTCCCCGGCCGTCTCGATCGACCAGAAGTCCACCAACCGCAACCCGCGCTCCACCGTCGGCACCATCACCGAGGTGTACGACTACCTGCGCCTGCTGTTCGCCCGGATCGGCAAGCCGCACTGCCCGCACTGCTCGCGTCCGATCGCCCGGCAGTCGCCGCAGGCCGTCGTCGACCGGGTGCTGGAGCTGGCCGAGGGCACCCGCTTTCAGGTGCTCAGCCCGGTGGTGCGCGAGCGCAAGGGCGAGTTCGTCGACCTCTTCGCCGACCTGCAGTCCAAGGGGTACGCCCGGGCCCGGGTCGACGGCGCCACCGTCCAGCTGACCGAGCCGCCGACGCTCAAGAAGCAGGAGAAGCACACCATCGAGGTGGTGATCGACCGCCTCGCCGTGAAGAGCAGCGCCAAGCGCCGCCTCACCGACTCGGTGGAGACCGCGCTGAGGCTCTCCGGCGGCATGGTCGTGCTCGACTTCGTCGACCTCCCGGAGGACGACCCCGAGCGCGAGCGGATGTACTCCGAGCACCTCTACTGCCCGTACGACGACGTGTCGTTCGAGGAGCTGGAGCCGCGCTCCTTCTCCTTCAACTCGCCCTTCGGCGCCTGCCCGGACTGCTCGGGCCTGGGCAACCGGATGGAGGTCGACCCGGAGCTGATCATCCCGGACGAGGAGAAGTCGCTCGACGAGGGCGCCATCCACCCGTGGTCCCAGGGCCACACCAAGGAGTACTTCAGCCGCCTGGTCGACGCCCTCGCCGGCGAGCTCGGATTCCGCACCGACATCCCCTGGGCCGGCCTGCCCGCGCGCGCCAGGAAGGCACTGCTGTACGGGCACAAGACCCAGGTCGAGGTGAAGTACCGCAACCGCTACGGCCGCGACCGCTCGTACACCACGGCCTTCGAGGGCGCCGTCCCGTTCGTCACCCGGCGCCACTCGGAGTCGGAGAGCGACGCCAGCCGCGAGCGCTTCGAGGGGTACATGCGCGAGGTGCCGTGCCCCGCGTGCCAGGGCACCCGGCTCAAGCCGGTGGTGCTGGCCGTCACCATCCAGGACAAGTCGATCGCCGACGTCTCGGGGATGTCGATCAGCGACTGCGCCGACTTCCTCGGCGCGATGAAGCTCGCCGCGCGCGACAAGCAGATCGCCGAGCGGGTGCTGAAGGAGGTCAACGAGCGGCTGCGCTTCCTGGTCGACGTCGGCCTGGACTACCTCTCGCTCAACCGCGCCGCCGGCACCCTCTCCGGCGGCGAGGCCCAGCGCATCCGGCTCGCCACCCAGATCGGCTCCGGCCTGGTCGGCGTGCTCTACGTGCTGGACGAGCCGTCCATCGGCCTGCACCAGCGCGACAACCACCGGCTGATCGAGACCCTGGTCCGGCTGCGCGACATCGGCAACACCCTGATCGTCGTCGAGCACGACGAGGACACCATCAAGACCGCCGACTGGGTCGTCGACATCGGCCCCGGCGCCGGCGAGCACGGCGGCAAGGTGGTGCACTCCGGTTCGCTCAAGGAACTGCTGAAGAACTCCGAGTCGCTGACCGGCCAGTACCTCTCGGGCAAGAAGTCCATCCCGATCCCGGCGGCCCGCCGTCCGCGCGACAAGAAGCGCCAGATCACCGTGCACGGCGCCCGCGAGCACAACCTGAGGGACGTCACGGTCGCCTTCCCGCTCGGCACCTTCACCGCGGTGACGGGCGTGTCCGGCTCCGGCAAGTCCACGCTGGTCAACGACATCCTCTACACCCACCTCGCCCGCGAGCTGAACGGCGCGCGCTCGGTCCCCGGCCGGCACACCCGGATCACCGGCACCGACCTGGTCGACAAGGTGGTGCACGTCGACCAGTCGCCGATCGGCCGCACCCCGCGCTCCAACCCGGCGACCTACACCGGCGTCTTCGACCACGTCCGCAAGCTCTTCGCGGAGACCCAGGAGGCCAAGGTCCGGGGTTACCTGCCCGGCCGGTTCTCCTTCAACGTCAAGGGCGGCCGCTGCGAGAACTGCTCCGGCGACGGCACCATCAAGATCGAGATGAACTTCCTGCCGGACGTCTACGTGCCGTGCGAGGTCTGCCACGGCGCCCGGTACAACCGGGAGACGCTGGAGGTGCACTACAAGGGCAAGTCCATCGCCGAGGTGCTGGACATGCCGATCGAGGAGGCGCTCGACTTCTTCGAGGCCGTCCCCGCGATCGCCCGCCACCTGCGCACCCTCAAGGAGGTCGGTCTCGGGTACGTCCGGCTCGGCCAGCCCGCCACCACGCTCTCCGGCGGCGAGGCGCAGCGCGTCAAGCTCTCCTCCGAGCTGCAGAAGCGCTCCACCGGGCGGACGGTGTACGTGCTCGACGAGCCCACCACCGGCCTGCACTTCGAGGACATCAGCAAGCTGATCAAGGTCCTGGAGGGCCTGGTCGACAAGGGCAACACGGTGATCGTCATCGAGCACAACCTCGATGTGATCAAGACCGCCGACTGGATCGTCGACATGGGCCCCGAGGGCGGCAGCGGCGGCGGCACCGTCACCGTCGAGGGCACCCCGGAGGAGGTGGCTGCCTCCACGGCCAGCCACACCGGCAAGTTCCTCCGCGACATCCTGCCCGGTGTCTCCGACGCGACGCCGGTCCGGTCCCGGAAGAAGAGCTGACCCCGGCGGTCCGTGTCGGGTGACGGCCCCGAGGGGGCGCGAGGCCAAGTCTTGCGCCCCCTTCCGCTCTCATCCTCAGCGCATAGACTTCCCCGTCGACTTCGCTTCCGCCCCTGAGGAGACCGCCATGACCGAGGCCGTCGAGAGCCCCGCCACCTCCCGCCGTACCCTGCTCTGCTGCGCCGCCGCGGTGCTCGCGGGCGGCAGCGCCGTCGCGGTCACCGGCTGCTCCTCGGACTCCGACTCCTCCTCGTCCGGCGCGGGCGGCGGCGCCTCCTCCTCCGGGGGCGGCGGGGGCAGCGCGGTCGACCTGGGCGCGGCGAGCGAGGTGCCGGTCGGCGGCGGCAAGGTGTACCGCGACCAGAAGATCGTCGTCACCCAGCCCACCGCCGGGCAGTACAAGGCGTTCAGCGCCAAGTGCACCCACGCGGGCTGCGTGGTCGACCAGGTGACCTCCGGTCAGATCTCCTGCCCGTGCCACGGCAGCAAGTTCGCCGTCGCCGACGGCTCGGTGTCGGCCGGCCCGGCGCCCTCCTCGCTGCCCGAGTACAAGGTCGCCGTCCAGGACGGCAAGATCCAGGTCACCAAGGCCTGATTCCTCGTCAACTCCCGGACGCCTCCTGCCCGCACCCCCGTGACGGGCGGGAGGCGTCCGTGCGTGTTCCCCATGGTCGGACGCCTCCGTCCCGGACCACCACGGCTTTAAGCCGTGCCTAAAATGGTCGCGCCGGGAGCCGGTGACCGGACGGGCCTTGGGGGAGGACGGGCAGTGCTGCGGATCCACTTCACCGCCACCGACCTGGCCAGGGTCAGGGTCGCCCCGACGGCGGGCCCGCTCGCCGAGACCTTCCAGAGCCTCCAGATCCTCTCCCGCTGCCGCAACAGCCTGCCCTTCCAGGCCTGGCGCCGGAGCCTCGCCGGCCGGCTCACCGAGGGCAGCCGGCCGCTGCGTTCCCTGGTGCCCGCGCCCGACTCGGCGCTCGACCTGATCGCCCTGGCCGGCATGGACCCGTCCGTCGAGGCCGGCCTGGACACCCTGCTCGGCGTCGCCGACCACACCATGCGCGTCGAGCTGGAGATCGCCCGGCTGCCCGGTGCGGACCGCGGCTGGCTCGCCGCCCTGATGAGCGGCGACCTCCCGGCCCGCCGGGTGCTCGCCGACTCCCTCGACGCCACCCACCGCGCCCTGGTGCTCCCGCACTGGTCCCGGATGCGCGGCCACCTCGACTCCTACCGCGCCGACTGCGCCCGCACCGTGATGGACGGCGGCATCGAGCGGCTGCTGGAGTCGCTCTGCCCGCCGCACACCCGCTGGAGCGCCCCCGTGCTGGAGATCGGCCGCGGCCCCGAGGTCGACGTCCGCCTCGAAGGCCGGGGCCTGGTCGTCGCCCCGATGGTCTTCATGACCGGGCGCCCGCAACTGCTCTTCGACGTCAGCGACGAGGGCGCCGCACCGATCCTCACCGTCCCCACGCTCCGCGACCCGCTCGCCGCGGCCGCGCTCTGGGACGCCGACCGGGAGGCCGGCGACGCCTCGCTCGCGGCCCTGCTCGGCCGCACCCGCGCCGCCGCCCTCGACATCGTCACCGAGAGCTGCTCCACCACCGAGCTCGCCCGCCGCCTCAACGTCTCGGCGGCCGCCGCCAGTCAGCACGCCACCGTCCTGCGCAACGCCAACCTGATCACCACCCGCCGCCGCGGCGGGGCCGTCCTGCACACCATCACCCCGCTCGGCGCCGACCTCCTCTCCCGCGCCCACGCGGTGGGCTGACCCTCCGTCAACTGATGGCGGTCCAGGCCCACGGGCGGGGGCCGTGCTCGCCGCGCAGGCACGCCAGCCGGTAGTGCGCCTGCGCGCGGTGCCGGGCCGGGTCGGCGGCGGCGAGCTGCAGGGCGTAGCAGGTCACCCGCAGCTCCCGGACGTCCCGCAGGACCGGATACCCCGGCCAGTCCGTCACGTCGGCGCCGTACGCCGCACAGAACGCCGCGTACTCCCGGTCCGTGACCGTGCCGAAGGTGCCGTGGGCCACGGCGGTGGAGGCGAGGTCCCACTCGGGCGGGCCGGTCGAGGTCCGCTCGAAGTCGAGCAGGTACGCGGTGGTGGCGGTGACGGCCAGGTTGCCGCCCCAGGCGTCGCCGTGCAGCACGGCCGTCGGCCGTCCCGCGGGGAGCCCGGCCCAGGCCGCCTCCAGCTCGGCCAGCCGGCCGTGCAGCCGGCGCCGCTGCTCGGCGCCGAGGGTGGCCGCGCCGTCGATCCGCGCGGCGAGCCGGACGAACGGGTCGAGCCGGCCCAGCGCCAGGTCCGGCGTCGGCAGTCCGTGCAGCCGGCGCAGCAGCGGCGCCAGCTCGGCGGCGGTCCCGGCCCGGTGCGGCGGCAGCTCGTGCCAGAAGGTGACCGGCCGCCCGTCGACCTCCACCGGCCCGGGCACCGCCACCAGCGGCCGTACGGCGGGCACCCCGCAGTCGTCCAGCCAGCGGGCCACCGCCGGCTCCCGGGCGGCGGCCGTCTGCCCCGGCCGCCCGATCCGGGCGACGACCCGCCCGGGCAGCCGCCACAGCGCGTTCTCCCCGATCCGGATCACCGCGGCGCCCGCCGCCGGGAGGCTGGCCGCCGCGCAGGCCCGGAGCAGCACGGCCCGGAGCGGCGCGGCGCGGTCCCCGCTCATCCGGCAGCCGCCGGATGGGCCCGCAGCGCGGCGGTGAACCAGGCGAACACCGGGGTCAGGCCCGGCGGCACCGGCCAGCCGTTCACGGTGGCGAGCAGCTGCCAGTAGCGCTCGGCGCGCGGGTCGCCCGCGACCTCCAGCCGGTTCAGCAGCCAGCGGCGCAGCGCGGCGTCGTCGGGCCGCCCGAAGGTCCGCGCGTAGCGGGCGGTGAGGTCGGCGACGGTGGCGGCGGCCGCGGGCGCGTCCGGCGCGAGGCCCGCGTCCAGGGCCTCGCCGACGCGGTCGCGGACGGCCTCGGTCAGTTCGTGGTGCAGCCCGGTGCGGTCGCCGTCGGCGCGTTCGGCGGCCTGGTACTCGGCCATCCGCCGGACGGCGGCGCGGAAGCCGGGATCCCGGGTGAGTTCGGCGAGTTCGACCCAGGCGTCGACCTGCTCGGGCTCGGGGTCGTCGGGCAGTTCGGGGACGGCGCCGCGGAGCATCTCGACGAACTCGGCGTTGGCGTCCAGGCCGCCGAAGGTGTCGTCGACGAACTCGGTGATCAGGCGCCGGCGTTCGGCGTCGGAGAGCTTGGCGAGCTTGTGCATCAGGTTCGTCTCCTCGGGGGTCGATCCGCGTCGGGCGACGGCGCGCAGCACGGCCCGGCGCAGCCGCAGGGTGCGGATCTGCAGGTCCAGCGCGTCTGCGTGGGCGGCGGCGAGTTCCGGCACGGAGACCTCGCGGTCCAGCACCCGCCGGATCGCCGCGAGGTCCAGCCCCAGTTCGCGCAGGGTGCGCACCAGGTCGAGCCGGGCGAGCGCCGCCAGGTCGTACCGCCGGTACCCGGCCGGGCTGCGGTCCGTCGGCGGCACGATCCCGCTGTCCGCGTAGAACCGGATGGTCTTGACCGTGAGCCCGGTCCGCCGGGCCAGGTCGCCGATGGTGAGGAGCGCGTCGCCGTCCATGCCCGCCACTCTTCCGTCTCCCCCTGCGGGAGACTCAAGTCCGGCGGCGGAAAAGGCCGTCGGCGACGGCGCAGCCGGGGAGAATGGCCGTGCGGATCGGCGCGCGACGGGGGGAGCGGCCAGTGCTGAGGATCCATTTCACCGCGCAGGACCTGGCCAGGGTCCGGGTCGCCGCGACCGCGGGCCCGCTCGCCGAGACCTTCGCCGGCCTGCAGATCCTGGCCGAGGGCGGCAGCGACCCGCTGTACCGGCCGTGGCGGGCCCGGCTGTCCGGCCGGCTCGACCGGGCGTGCCGGCCGATCTGGTCGCTGCTGCCCGAGCCGGGCATCTCCCGCCAGGTGCTCGACCTGGCCGGGCTGGCCGGTACCGACCCGTCGGCCGAGGCGGGGCTGGACAGCCTGCTCGGCGTCGCCGACCGCACCCTGCGCCTCGAACTCGGCTACGCCAGCCTGCCGGCCGCCGACCGGTCCTGGCTGGGCGAGTTGATGTCCGGCGACCTGACGGCCCGCCGGCAGCTCGCCGACTCGCTGGCGGCCGGCCACCGGGCGCTGGTCGCCCCGCACTGGCGGCGGATGCGGGCCCACCTGGACGCCTTCCGGGCGGACTGCGCGCGGACCCTGCTGGAGGGCGGCGTGGAGCGGCTGCTGGAGACCCTGTGCCCGGGCGTGGTCCGGTGGCGGGCGCCGGTGCTGGAGGTCGGCGGCGGGGCGCCGTTCGACGTCCACCTGGCGGGCCGGGGCCTGGTGATCACGCCGATGGTCCTGCTGGCCGGGCGGCCGAGCCTGCTCTGCGACCTCACCGACGAGGCCGCGCCGACCGGGCTGATCGTCCCGACCGTCCGCGACCCGCTGACCGCGGCGGAGCTGTGGGGCGCCGACCGGGCGGGCGACGAACGGGCCGGCGCCGACCCGTTGGCGGCCCTGCTCGGCCGGACCAGGGCCGCCGCCCTGGAGCAGGTCACCGACGGCTGCTCCACCACCGAGCTGGCCCGCCGCCTGAACGTGTCGCCGGCCGCCGCCAGCCAGCACACCGCGGTGCTGCGGGGCGCCGAGCTGATCTCCACCCGCCGCCGCGGCGGCGCGGTCCTGCACTCCCTCACCCCGCTCGGCGCCGACCTGCTCGGCCGTGCCCGCACGGGGTGACGGGCGTCCGGCCTGCGGATGCGGCCACGGACTGTCACCGGCAATCGGTACGGTAGGGGTCATGGCTGACCCGTCCACCTACCGTCCGGCCCCGGGGGCGATTCCGGTCTCGCCCGGGGTGTACAAGTTCCGCGACGCCCACGGGCGGGTCATCTACGTCGGCAAGGCGAAGAGCCTGCGGCCGCGGCTCTCCTCGTACTTCCAGGACCTGGCCAACCTCCACCCGCGCACGGCGACGATGGTCACCACCGCCGCGTCGGTGGAGTGGACGGTGGTCGGCACCGAGGTCGAGGCACTCCAGCTGGAGTACTCCTGGATCAAGGAGTTCGACCCGCGGTTCAACGTGAAGTACCGGGACGACAAGAGCTACCCGGAGCTGGCCGTCACGCTGAACGAGGAGTTCCCCCGGGTCCAGGTGATGCGCGGCGCGCACAAGAAGGGCGTGCGCTACTTCGGCCCGTACGGGCACGCGTGGGCGATCCGCGAGACGGTGGACCTGCTGCTGCGGGTCTTCCCGGTGCGGACGTGCTCCAACGGCGTCTTCAAGCGGGCGCAGCAGGTCGGGCGGCCGTGCCTGCTGGGGTACATCGGCAAGTGCGCGGCGCCGTGCGTGGGCAAGGTGTCGGCGGCCGAGCACCGGGACTTGGCCGAGGAGTTCTGCGACTTCATGGCCGGCCGCACCGGCAACTACCTGCGCCGCCTGGAGCAGCAGATGCAGGACGCGGCCGCCGAGATGGAGTACGAGAAGGCCGCCCGGCTGCGCGACGACCTCGGCGCGCTGAAGCGGGCGATGGAGAAGAACGCGGTCGTCCTCGCGGACGGCACCGACGCCGACCTGCTGGCCCTCGCGGAGGACGAGCTGGAGGCGGCGGTGCAGATCTTCCACGTGCGCGGCGGCCGGGTGCGCGGCCAGCGCGGCTGGGTGACCGACAAGGTCGAGGACGTGGACACGGTCGCGCTGGTGGAGCACGCGCTGCAGCAGCTGTACGGCGCGGGCACCGAGCCGGTGCCGCGCGAGGTGCTGGTGCCGGCGGTGCCGGACGACGCGGTGCGCGAGTGGCTGTCCGGCCTGCGCGGCGCCCAGGTCGACCTGCGGGTGCCGCAGCGCGGCGACAAGAAGGACCTGATGGAGACGGTCCGGCGCAACGCCCAGCAGGCGCTGGCGCTGCACAAGACCAAGCGCGCCTCCGACCTGACCACCCGCAGCCGGGCGCTGCAGGAGATCGCCGACGCGCTGGAGCTCGACTCCGTCCCGCTGCGGATCGAGTGCTTCGACATCTCGCACCTGCAGGGCGAGGACGTGGTCGCCTCGATGGTGGTCTTCGAGGACGGCCTGGCCCGCAAGAGCGAGTACCGGCGCTTCCAGATCAAGGGCTTCGCCGGGCAGGACGACGTCCGCTCGATGCACGAGGTGATCGGCCGCCGCTTCCGCCGCTACCTGCGGGAGCGCGAGCAGACCGGCGAGTGGGCGGTCCCGGAGGCCGACGAGGACGCCGCCGACGCCACCGATGCCGCGGACGACCAGGCCCGCACCGACGACGGCCGCCCGCGCCGCTTCGCCTACCCGCCGCAGCTGCTGGTGGTGGACGGCGGGCAGCCGCAGGTGGCGGCGGCCCGGCGGGCGCTGGACGAGCTCGGCATCGACGACGTGGCGCTGTGCGGCCTGGCCAAGCGGCTGGAGGAGGTCTGGCTGCCCGGCCAGGACGACCCGGTGGTGCTGCCGCGCAGCAGCGAGGGCCTGTACCTGCTGCAGCGGGTGCGCGACGAGGCGCACCGGTTCGCCATCGGCTACCAGCGCGCCAAGCGCTCCAAGCGGCTCACGGCGGGGGAGCTGGACTCCGTCCCCGGCCTTGGAGAGACTCGCCGCCAGGCCCTGCTGAAGCACTTCGGTTCGCTGAAGAAGCTGCGCGCGGCCACCGTGGACGAGCTGTGCGAGGTGCCGGGGGTCGGTCGCCGGACTGCGGAGACTGTTGCCGCAGCCTTGGCCTCCCGTACACCCGCCGCATTCGCGGTGAACACCGCCACGGGCGAGATCATTGACGACAGCGACGACCGTGACCACAGCGGCGACGGGGCCGCCGAGCCGGCCGGTCGCGACCTGAGCAGTACCACCGAGAGCGGGGAACCGACGTGACAGTGTCCAACGGGGGAGAGAGCGTCCCCGAGCTGGTGATCATCTCCGGCATGTCCGGGGCCGGCCGGTCCACCGCCGCGAAGTGCCTGGAGGACCTCGGCTGGTTCGTGGTCGACAACCTGCCGCCGGCGCTGATCCCGACCATGGTCGACCTGGGGGCCCGCTCGCAGGGCGCGGTGCCGCGCATCGGCGTGGTGGTCGACGTGCGCAGCCGCAGCTTCTTCGACGAGCTGCTGACCTCGCTCGACGAGCTGGAGAAGCGCGGCGTCCGGCTGCGGGTGGTCTTCCTGGAGTCCTCCGACGAGGCCCTGGTGCGCCGCTTCGAGAACGTCCGCCGCCCGCACCCGCTGCAGGGCGACGGCCGGATCGTCGACGGCATCGAGCGCGAGCGCGACCTGCTGCGCGAGCTGCGCGGCGAGGCCGACCTGGTGATCGACACCTCCAACCTCAACGTGCACCAGCTGCGCGCCAAGTTCGACGCCCAGTTCAGCGGCAACGACGAGCCGGAGCTGCGGGCCACCGTGATGTCCTTCGGCTTCAAGTACGGCCTGCCGGTCGACGCCGACCTGGTGGTGGACTGCCGCTTCCTGCCGAACCCGCACTGGGTGCCCGAGCTGCGCGCCCGTACCGGAACCGACGCGGACGTGGCAGAGTACGTGTTCCAGCAGCCCGGCGCCCAGGAGTTCCTGGACGGGTACACCGAGCTGCTGCGCATCGTCACGGAGGGTTACCGGCGCGAGGGCAAGCGCTACATGACTCTTGCCGTAGGCTGCACCGGTGGCAAGCACCGCAGCGTCGCGATGTCCGAGCGGTTGACGAAGCGTCTGGTCGCGGACGGCGTGGAGACGGTGCTGGTCCACCGCGACATGGGCAGGGAGTGACGCCCCGGGAGTGACGGCGGCGCCCCGCCGGTCGCTCGAAGGAGCATGAGACAGGAACGTGGGGTCGGCGTGACGGGATACTCGCCAGCACGGCAGCAGCAGTACCGGCCCGCCGAGCGAGCGTCCCAACACTCCAGCCGCGCCGCCCAGCAGCAGAGCCGCCCCGCGCAGAAGCAGCAGAACCGCCCCGGCGCGCCGCGGATCGCCGCACTGGGCGGCGGCCAGGGGCTGTCCGCCTCGCTGTCGGCGCTGCGCCGGCTGACCACCGAGCTGACCGCCGTGGTCACCGTCGCCGACGACGGCGGCTCCAGCGGCCGGCTGCGCGCCGAGCTGGGCGTGCTGCCGCCGGGCGACCTGCGCAAGGCGCTGGCCGCGCTGTGCGGGGACGACGACTGGGGCCGCACCTGGTCCGAGGTGCTCCAGCAGCGCTTCACCGGCACCGGGGAGCTGGGCGGCCACGCCGTCGGCAACCTGCTGATCGTCGCGCTGTGGGAGAAGCTCGGCGACCCGGTGGAGGCGCTGAACTGGGTGGGCCGGCTGCTCAACGTCCAGGGCCGGGTGCTGCCGATGTCGGCCGTCCCGCTGGACATCGAGGCGCAGGTGCGCGGCCACGACCCGGCCCGGCCGACCGAGGTGACCGCGGTCCGCGGCCAGGCCAGCGTGGCGGTCACGCCGGGCACGGTGGAGTCGGTCCGGCTGCTGCCGGACGAGCCGCCGGCCGTCCCGGAGGCCGTCCAGGCGGTGCTGGAGGCGGACTGGGTGGTGCTCGGCCCGGGCTCCTGGTTCACCAGCGTGCTGCCCCACCTGCTGGTCCCCGAACTGGCCCGGGCGCTCACCGAGACCCGCGCCCGCCGGCTGCTCACCCTCAACCTGGCCCCGCAGCCGGGCGAGACCGAGGGCTTCACCCCGCAGCGCCACCTGGACGTGATCTTCGACCACGCCCCGGACCTCGTGGTGGATGCGATCCTGGTGGACGAGCGGGCCGTCACCGGCGGCGCCTTCGGCGTGTCGGACCTGACGGGACTGGAGAAGGCCGCCGAGCGGATGGGAGCCTCCCTGGTACTCGGCCGGGTGGCCCGCGCGGACGGCACGCCGCGACACGACCCGGAGCTCTTGGCAGCCGCGTACGACCGGATTTTCCGGACTCATGGAAGGATCGGCCCATGGCGATGACGGCAGCGGTGAAGGATGAGATCTCCCGGCTTCCCGTCACCCGTGCCTGCTGCCGCAAGGCGGAGGTCTCGGCGATCCTGCGTTTCGCGGGCGGACTGCACATTGTGAGCGGCCGCATCGTGATCGAGGCGGAGCTGGACACCGGCATTGCGGCACGGCGGCTGCGCAAGGACCTCCTGGAGATCTTCGGACACTCCTCGGATCTGGTGGTGATGGCCCCCGGCGGCCTGCGACGCGGCAGCCGGTACGTGGTGCGGGTGGTGAAGGACGGCGAGCTGCTGGCCCGGCAGACCGGGCTGGTGGACGGGCGGGGACGGCCGATCCGGGGGCTCCCCCCGGCGGTGGTCTCGGGCGCGACCTGCGACGCCGAGGCGGCGTGGCGCGGCGCGTTCCTGGCGCACGGCTCGCTGACCGAGCCCGGCAGGTCCTCCTCCCTGGAGATCACCTGCCCCGGCTCGGAGGCGGCGCTGGCCCTGGTCGGCGCGGCCCGGCGGCTCGGGATCCCGGCGAAGGCCCGCGAGGTCCGCGGGGTGGACCGGGTGGTGATCCGGGACGGCGACGCGATCGGCGCGCTGCTGACCCGGCTGGGCGCGCACGAGTCGGTGCTGGCCTGGGAGGAGCGGCGGATGCGCCGCGAGGTGCGGGCCACCGCCAACCGGCTGGCCAACTTCGACGACGCCAACCTGCGCCGCTCGGCCCGGGCCGCGGTCGCGGCCGGCGCGCGGGTGCAGCGGGCGCTGGAGATCCTCGGCGAGGAGGTGCCGGAGCACCTGGCGGCCGCCGGCCAGCTGCGGATGCAGCACAAGCAGGCCTCGCTGGAGGAGCTGGGCGCGCTCGCCGACCCGCCGCTGACCAAGGACGCGGTGGCCGGCCGGATCCGCCGCCTGCTGGCGATGGCCGACAAGCGGGCCGCCGAGCTCGGCCTGCCGAACACCGAGGCGAACCTGACCGAGGAGATGGCGCTGAGCTGAGCAGGCGCTGCCGACGAGTTGGACGAGGGACGCGGGCGACATCCAGAAGTGATGTTGCTCGCGTCCCTCGGCTGTTGTTTCCGGAGAGGCGATGTGCCTGGGCGCGGCCCGGGGAGGTAGGGTCAGTGGTGGTCGGGGACAACCCAATTTCCATCTCGTCGGCTTCGGCCGGCGTACCAATGAGGAGATCGGTTCGTGACGATCCGGGTAGGAATCAACGGCTTCGGCCGTATCGGCCGCAACTTCTTCCGCGCGGTCAAGTCCCAGGGCGCTGACATCGAGATCGTCGGTGTCAATGACCTGACCGACACCAAGACCCTGGCTCACCTGCTCAAGTACGACACCACCCTTGGTACCTTCCCCGGCGAGGTCTCGCACACCGAGGACAGCATCACCGTCGACGGCCACACCTTCAAGGTGACCGCCGAGCGCGACCCCGCCAACCTCCCCTGGGCCGCCCTGGGCGCCGACATCGTCGTCGAGTCCACCGGCATCTTCACCTCGGCCGCCGCTGCGAAGAAGCACATCGCGGCCGGTGCGAAGAAGGTCCTGATCTCCGCGCCCGCCACCGATGAGGACATCACCATCGTCCTCGGTGTCAACGACGACAAGTACGACGCGGCGGCGCACGAGATCATCTCCAACGCTTCCTGCACCACCAACTGCGTGGCGCCGATGGCGAAGGTGCTGAACGAGAACTTCGGCATCGTCAAGGGTCTGATGACCACGGTGCACGCGTTCACCAACGACCAGGTCACGCTGGACTTCCCGCACAAGGACCTGCGTCGCGCCCGCGCGGCCTCGCAGAACATCATCCCGACCTCGACCGGTGCCGCCAAGGCGACCGCCCTGGTCCTGCCGGAGCTGAAGGGCAAGCTGGACGGCACCTCGCTGCGCGTCCCGGTCCCGACCGGCTCGATCACCGACCTGGTCGTCACCCTCGAGCGCGAGGTCACCAAGGACGAGGTCAACGCCGCGTTCCAGAAGGCCGCCCAGGAGGGTGCGCTCAAGGGCATCCTGGCCTACACCGAGGACCCGATCGTCTCCTCGGACATCGTCAACGACCCGCACTCCTGCATCTTCGACGCCCAGCTGACCATGGTCCAGGGCAACCAGGTCAAGGTGCTCGGCTGGTACGACAACGAGTGGGGCTACTCTAACCGCCTGGTGAACCTGACCACCCTCGTCGGTGGCCAGCTCTGACCGCAGCGGGAGCTGACGTGATGTAAGGGGCAGGGCCCGGAAGGCGCACGACGGCCTCCCGGGCCCTTCCTCTGCACACGTACCCTCACTCTCTCCGACGGCTCGTCGCCGAGCCGTCAG
The DNA here is from genome assembly GCF_043200835.1 of Kitasatospora sp. NPDC048365. Classification (NCBI taxonomy): domain Bacteria; kingdom Bacillati; phylum Actinomycetota; class Actinomycetes; order Kitasatosporales; family Streptomycetaceae; genus Kitasatospora; species Kitasatospora sp. NPDC048365. The sequence goes on along the minus strand of NZ_JBICYJ010000023.1, from coordinate 16,184 downwards.
CCACTTTCTCCCCGGGAGACAATCAGACCGTGAAGACGATCGAAGACCTCGACGTTGCAGGCCGGCGGGTGTTCGTCCGCGCCGACCTCAATGTGCCGCTGTCCGGCGGCACGATCACCGACGACGGCCGGATCCGCGCCGTCGCGCCGACCATCGCCAAGCTGCTGGAGCGCGGCGCCCGCGTGGTCGTCGCCTCGCACCTCGGCCGCCCCAAGGGCGAGCCGGACCCGCAGTTCTCGCTCGCCCCGGTCGCCGTCCGGCTCGGGGAGATCCTCGGCAAGCCGGTCTCGTTCGCGACCGACACCGTGGGCGACAGTGCGAAGGCCGCCGTCGCCGCCCTCGGCGACGGCGAGGTCACGCTGCTCGAGAACCTGCGCTTCAACGCGGGTGAGACCAGCAAGGACGACGCCGAGCGCGGCGCCTTCGCCGACGAGCTGGCGGCCCTCGCCGACCTGTACGTGGGCGACGGCTTCGGCGCGGTGCACCGCAAGCACGCCTCGGTGTTCGACCTGCCGGCCCGCCTGCCGCACGCCGTCGGCGACCTGATCGCCACCGAGGTCGGCGTGCTCAAGCGCCTGACCGACGAGGTGGCCCGCCCGTACGTGGTGGTGCTCGGCGGCTCCAAGGTCTCCGACAAGGTCGGCGTGATCGAGAACCTGCTGGGCAAGGCCGACCGGATCCTCATCGGCGGCGGCATGATGTACACCTTCATCGCGGCCCAGGGCCACGGCGTCGGTGCCTCGCTGCTGCAGGAGGACCAGATCCCGGTCGTCCAGGACTACCTGAAGCGCGGCGCCGAGCAGGGCGTCGAGTTCGTGATCCCGCTGGACACCGCGGTCTCCGGCAGCTTCCCGGACGTCAAGGGCGGCGCCCCGGTCGAGGACTTCGCGGTGGTCGACGTGGAGGCCATCCCGGACGGCGCACTCGGCCTGGACATCGGCCCGCGCACCGCGGCGCTGTTCGCCGAGAAGATCGCCGACGCGGCCACCGTGTTCTGGAACGGCCCGATGGGCGTCTTCGAGCACCCGGCGTTCGCCGACGGCACCCGGGCGGTCGCCCAGGCGCTGGTGGACGGCGACGCGTTCACCGTGGTCGGTGGCGGCGACTCCGCCGCGGCCGTCCGCATCCTGGGCTTCGACGAGGCGAAGTTCGGACACATCTCGACCGGCGGTGGCGCGAGCCTGGAGTACCTGGAGGGCAAGCAGCTCCCCGGTCTCACCGCCCTGGAAGACTGAGGGCACGATGACTGAGCGTCTCCCGCTGATGGCGGGCAACTGGAAGATGAACCTCAACCACCTCGAGGCCATCCAGCACACCCAGAAGCTGGCCTTCGCGCTGGCCGACAAGGACTACGAGGCCGTCGAGGTCGCGGTGATGGTCCCCTTCACCGACCTGCGCTCGGTGCAGACCCTGGTCGACGGCGACAAGCTGAAGATCAAGTACGGCTCGCAGGACATCTCGCAGCACGACTCCGGTGCCTACACCGGCGAGATCTCCGGCCCGATGCTCTCCAAGCTCAAGTGCGCCTACGCGGTGATCGGCCACTCCGAGCGCCGCCAGTACCACGGCGAGAACGAGGAGATCGTCAACGCCAAGGTCAAGGCCGCCTACCGGAACGGGATCACCCCGATCCTGTGCATCGGCGAGCCGCTGGAGATCCGCAAGGCCGGCACCCACGTCGAGTACACCCTGGCCCAGCTCGACGGCGCGCTCGCCGACGTCCCGGCCTCCGACGCCGAGTCGATCGTCGTCGCGTACGAGCCGGTCTGGGCGATCGGTACCGGCGAGGTGGCGACCCCCGAGGACGCCCAGGAGGTCTGCGGTGCCATCCGCGGCCGCCTGGCCGAGCTGTACGACGCCGAGCTGGCCGAGAAGGTCCGCGTCCTCTACGGCGGTTCGGTGAAGTCCTCCAGCGCGGCCGGCCTGATGGCCAAGCCCGACGTCGACGGCGCACTGATCGGCGGTGCCTCCCTGGACGCCGACGAGTTCGTCAAGATCGTGCGCTACCGTGAGCAGGCAGTAGGCTAACGCCGCCGCAGCAACGTAGGCTTTGGGGCCGGACCGCGACACAGCGGTGCCGGCCCCTTCGCCGAATGAACGAGAGAGTTGGTCCCGCCGTGGTTATGGGATTCTCGATTGCCCTGATCATCCTGAGCTCGCTGATGATCCTCCTGGTGCTGCTGCACAAGGGGAAGGGCGGCGGCCTGTCCGACATGTTCGGTGGCGGCGCGATGTCGACCGGCGGCGGCTCGGCGGTGGCCGAGCGCAACCTCGACCGCATCACCATTGTGGTGGGCCTGGCCTGGTTCGCCTGCATCGTGGTGCTCGGCCTGCTGCTCAAGTACAAGGGCCAGGGCTGACGTTCGGCCCGACCGGCGGGGGAGCCGGCCGCCTGTGGAGGCGGTGGTGGCAGATTCTTAACTCCCGCTTACACTAGGTGGACTTCGCCGCCGCCCGGAGCACGCCGCGGCCGGACGGCACCAGTACGCAGGGAGTCAGACCGTGGCAAGTGGCAACGCCATCCGAGGCAGCAGAGTCGGCGCAGGCCCGATGGGCGAGGCGGAGCGCGGCGAGTCCGCCCCCCGCAACCGGATCTCCTTCTGGTGCGCGAACAAGCACGAGACGCGCCCCAGCTTCGCCGCCGAGGCGGCCATCCCGGACACCTGGGACTGCCCGCGCTGCGGCTTCCCCGCCGGACAGGACCAGGACAACCCCCCGGCCCCGGCCCGCAACGAGCCGTACAAGACGCACCTCGCGTACGTCCGTGAGCGGCGCACCGACGCCGACGGCGAGGCCATCCTCGCCGAGGCCCTCGCCAAGCTCCGCGGCGAGATCTGAGCACCCCTCCGAAGGGCGCCCCGACCACCGGTCGACGGCGCCCTTCGGCGTGTCCGGGGCCGGACGCGCGACGGCCCGGCCCCGAGGATCCGGGACCGGGCCGTGCCGTACCGAAGGGCCGTCAGGCCGAGGCCGGCGGGTAGAGCTGGGGCGGGATCTTCGCCGCGGCGGTGCGGTCGAGGAGCCACAGGGTGCGGGCCGTGCCGTACGCGCCGGAGGCGGGTGCCTGGATCTCGCCGGGGCCGGTGAGGGCCAGGGCGACCGCGTCGGCCTTGTCCTCGCCGGCGGCGAGCAGCCAGACCTCGCGGGCCGCCCGGATCGCCGGGAGGGTCAGCGAGACCCGGGTGGGCGGGGGCTTGGGGGCCCCGCGCACGCCGACGACGGTCCGCTCGCCCTCCCGGACACCGGGGTGGCCGGGGAAGAGCGAGGCGACGTGGGTGTCCGGGCCGACGCCGAGCAGCAGCACGTCGAAGGCGGGCACCCCGAGCCGGGAGCCCGGCTCGGCGGCCTTGGCGAGCTCCTCGGCGTAGCGGGCCGCGGCGGCCTCCACGTCGGAGCCGTCGGGGCCGTCGGAGGCGGGCATCTCGTGCACCCGGGCCGGGTCGAGCGGCACCCGGGCGAGCAGTTCGTCCCGGGCCTGGACGGCGTTGCGCTCCGGGTCGGCGGAGGGCACGTACCGCTCGTCGCCCCACCACAGGTCCAGGCGCGCCCAGTCGACCGCGTCGCGCGCCGGGGAGGCGGCGATCGCGGCCAGCAGGGCGTTGCCGTTGCGTCCGCCGGTGAGCACCACGGAGGCGGTGCCGCGGGCGGCCTGGGCGTCCACGATCCGGGTGATGAGGCGCGCGGCGGCGGCCTGGGCCATCAGCTCCTTGTCGCGGTGGACGACCAGCTGCGGGGTGGAGCCGGTCATGCGCCGCTCCGCTTGCGCGGCGCGGCGGCCTTCTTGGTGCCGGCCGCGGTCTTCTTGGCGGCGGTGGCCGTCTTCTTGGCCGGTGCCTTGCGGGCGGCGGCCTTCTTCGCCGGTGCCGGGTCCTGCTCGGCGGCGGGCACCTTGGCGGTGACCCGGACCGGCGGGGCGGCGACCGCGGCCTCGGAGACGGCGGCGGGGGCCGGGGCGGCCGTGCCGGCGGGCTCCTTGAGCCGGTCGACCGGGGTGCGGACGGCGGTGGCGTAGATGTCGTCCGGGTCGAGCCGGCGCATCTCCTCGGAGATCAGCTCCGCGGTGTCGCGCCGCTTGAGGGCGACCATCCGGTCCGGCGCGCCGGGCATCGAGAGGGTGCCCAGCAGGCCGTCGGGACGGTCCAGGACGATCTCGCCGTCCTTGGTCCTGAGGCGGACGGCGGTGATGCCGGGGCCGCCGGTGACCAGCCGCTCGACCGGCACCCGCAGGCGGTTGTGCAGCCACAGGCCGAGCAGCTCGACGCTGGGGTTGTACGACTCGCCCTCGACCACCGCGCCGGTGACCTTGACGGGCTTCTGGTCGAGCGCGGCGGCCAGCATGGAGCGCCAGCCGGTGATCCGGGTCCAGGCCAGGTCGGTGTCGCCGGGGGTGTAGCTGGCGGCCCGCTGGGCGAGCTGGCCGACCGGGGACTCGGCGGTGACCGCGTCGGTGATCCGGCGCTGGGCGATGGCGCCCAGCGGGTCGTGCGCGGGGTGCAGCGGCGCGTTGTCGGGCCACCAGACCACGACCGGGGCGTCCGGCAGCAGCAGCGGCAGGACGACCGACTGGGCGTGCGAGGCGAGTTCGCCGTGCATCCGCAGGATGACCGTTTCGCCGGAGCCGGCGTCGGAGCCGACCAGGATCTCCGCGTCGAGTCGGGTCTCGGCCCGGGCGCGCGGCGAGCGGCCTTCGCGGCGGATCACCGCGAGGGTGCGCGAGGGGTGCTCGCGGGAGGCGTCGTTGGCGGCCTTGAGGGCGTCGTAGGCGCTGCCCTCGTCGGTCACGATCACCAGGGTGAGCACCATGCCGGCGGCGGTGGAGCCGCTGGCCCGGCGCGCGTCCATCAGCGCGTTGTTGATCTTGCTGGAGGTGGTGTCCGTCAGGTCGATCTTCATGGCCGGCGCCAGCTCCTGCCGTCTCGTGCGAGCATCTCGTCCGCCTCGGTCGGCCCCCAGGTGCCTGACGCGTACTGCGCGGGCTTGCCGTGGGTGTCCCAGTACTTCTCGATCGGGTCGAGGATCTGCCAGGAGAGCTCGACCTCCTGGTGCCGCGGGAAGAGGTTGGCGTCGCCCAGCAGCACGTCCAGGATGAGCCGCTCGTACGCCTCGGGGCTGGACTCGGTGAAGGACTCGCCGTAGGCGAAGTCCATCGTGACGTCCCGGACCTCCAGCGCGGTGCCCGGCACCTTGGAGCCGAACCGCACGGTGACGCCCTCGTCCGGCTGCACCCGGATGACCAGGGCGTTCTGCCCCAGCTCCTCGGTGGCGTAGGAGTCGAACGGCAGGTACGGGGCGCGCTGGAAGACCACCGCGATCTCGGTGACCCGGCGGCCGAGCCGCTTGCCGGTGCGCAGGTAGAACGGGACGCCCGCCCAACGGCGGTTGTTGATCTCCAGCTTGATGGCGGCGTAGGTGTCGGTCTTGGACTCGGGGTTGATGCCGTCCTCGTCCAGGTAGCCGACCACCTCCTCGCCGCCCTGCCAGCCGGCCGCGTACTGGCCGCGCACGGTGTGCTTGCCGAGGTCGGCGGGGAGCTTGACGGCGCTGAGCACCTTGAGCTTCTCGGCGACCAGGGCCTTGGGGTGGAACGAGGCCGGCTCCTCGATGGCGGTGAGCGCCATCAGCTGGAGCAGGTGGTTCTGGATGACGTCACGGGCCGAGCCGATGCCGTCGTAGTAGCCGGCGCGGCCGCCGATGCCGATGTCCTCGGCCATGGTGATCTGCACGTGGTCGACGTACGACCGGTTCCAGATCGGCTCGAACATCTGGTTGGCGAAGCGCAGCGCCAGGATGTTCTGGACCGTCTCCTTGCCCAGGTAGTGGTCGATCCGGAAGACCTCGTCACGGGGGAAGACCTCGTGGACGATCCGGTTCAGCTCCTGGGCGGACTCCAGGTCGTGGCCGAACGGCTTCTCGATCACTGCGCGGCGCCAGGAGCCCTTCGGCGGGTCGGTCAGACCGTGCTTCTTCAGCTGCTGGACCACGGTGGGGAAGAACTTCGGCGGCACCGAGAGGTAGAAGGCGAAGTTGCCGCCGGTGCCCTGGGCCTTGTCGAGCTCCTCGATGGTGGAGCGGAGCTTGTCGAAGGCGTCGTCGTCGTCGAAGGTGCCCTGGATGAAGCGCATGCCCTTGGCGAGCTGCGCCCAGACCTCCTCGCGGAAGGGGGTCCGGGCGTGCTGCTTGACCGCGTCGTGGACCTCCTTGGCGAAGTCCTCGTCCTCCCACTCGCGGCGCGCGAAGCCGACGAGCGAGAAGCCCGGCGGCAGCAGGCCGCGGTTGGCCAGGTCGTAGATGGCGGGCATCAGCTTCTTGCGCGACAGGTCACCGGTGACGCCGAAGATCACCAGGCCGGAGGGCCCGGCGATCCTCGGCAGTCGGCGGTCGGCCGGATCGCGCAGCGGGTTGGCGGGCGGAGCCGGGGGGTCGCCCTGCTCCACCTCGGGATAGGAGTCGCTCACTGGTGGTGTGCTCCGAATTCCGTTGCGTCGAGTCGTGAGCAGGGATCAGGCCTGGTCGCCGTGGGCGGCAAGGGTGGCGGTGACGGTGTCGAGCAGCTCGTTCCAGGAGATCTCGAACTTCTCCACGCCCTCGTCCTCCAGCACCTGGACGACGTCGTCGTAGTCGACGCCGGCGGCCGCGATGGCCTCCAGCACGGCCTTGGCGTCCGCGTAGTTCGGGCGGATGGTGTCACCGGTGACCACGCCGTGGTCGTCGGTGGCGTCCAGGGTGGCCTCGGGCATGGTGTTGACGGTGCCCGGGGCGACCAGCTCGGTCACGTACAGGGTGTCCGGGAGGTTCGGGTCCTTGACGCCGGTGGAGGCCCACAGCGGGCGCTGCGGGTTGGCCCCGGCGGCCTCCAGCGCCTTCCAGCGGTCGGAGGAGAAGACCTCCTCGTACGCCTGGTAGGCGAGGCGGGCGTTGGCCAGGGCGGCCTTGCCCTTGAGCTCCTTGGCCGCGCCGCCGATCTTGTCGAGGCGCTTGTCGATCTCGGTGTCCACCCGGGAGACGAAGAAGGACGCGACCGACTCGATCGAGGAGAGGTCGAGGCCGGCGGCCTTGGCCTGCTCCAGGCCGGTCAGGTACGCGTCCATCACCTCGCGGTAGCGCTCCAGCGAGAAGATCAGCGTGACGTTGACGCTGATGCCCTTGGCCAGCACGGCGGTGATGGCGGGCAGGCCGGCCTTGGTGGCCGGGATCTTGATCAGCACGTTCGGGCGGTCGACCAGCCACCACAGCTGCTTGGCCTCGGCGACGGTCGGCGCGGTCTTGTGGGCCAGGCGCGGGTCGACCTCGATGGAGACCCGGCCGTCGCGGCCGTTGGAGGCGTCGTAGACCGGGCGCAGCACGTCGGCGGCGTCGCGCACGTCCGAGGTGGTGATCATGCGGATCGCCTCGTCGGTGGTGAGCTTGCGGACTGCGAGGTCCTCCAGCTGGCCGGCGTAGGCGCCGTTGCCGCCGATCGCCTTCTGGAAGATGGTCGGGTTGGTGGTCACGCCGACCACGTGCTTCTCCTGCACCAGCTCGGCCAGGTTGCCGGAGTTCAGTCGCTCGCGGCTCAGGTCGTCCAGCCAGATCGCCACGCCCTCGTCGCTGAGGCGCTTCAGAGCGTCAGTCATGGTGCTTCATCCCTCTTGTATTCAGAAGTCCGGGTGGGGTCCGTGGAACGGGCCGGGCGGCCGATGTGCGGTCGGCTGCCCGGCCCGTGGCGCGCTTAGCGGGAGACGGCCTCGACCGTACGGAGCGAGGCGCGGGCGGCGTTGGCGACGGCCTCGGCGGTGATGCCGAACTCCGTGTACAGCACCTTGAAGTCGGCGGAGGCGCCGAAGTGCTCCAGGCTGATGATCCGACCGGCGTCGCCGACCAGCTCGCGCCAGCCCTGGGCGATGCCCGCCTCGACCGAGACCCGGGCCCGGACGTTCGGCGGCAGCACGCTGTCGCGGTACGCCTGGTCCTGCTCGTTGAACCACTCGATCGACGGCATCGAGACCACCCGGGTCGGGATGCCCTCGGCCTCCAGGGCCTCGCGGGCCTGGACGGCCAGCTGCACCTCGGAGCCGGTGCCGATCAGGATCACCTTGGGCGAGGCGCCCTCGGCCTCGGCCAGCACGTAGCCGCCCTTGGCCGCGCCCTCGGCGGAGCCGAAGACCTCGCGGTCCCAGGTGGGCACGCCCTGGCGGGTCAGCGCCAGGCCGACCGGGCCGGGGTGGCTGGTCTGCCGCTCGATGAGCGCCCGCCAGACCACGGCGGTCTCGTTGGCGTCGCCGGGGCGGACCACCGCGAGGCCGGGGATGGCGCGCAGCGCGGCCAGGTGCTCCACCGGCTGGTGGGTCGGGCCGTCCTCGCCGAGGCCGATCGAGTCGTGCGTCCAGACGTAGGTGACCGGCAGCTTCATCAGCGCGGCCAGGCGGACCGCCGGGCGCATGTAGTCGGAGAACACCAGGAAGGTGCCGCCGTAGATACGGGTGCGGCCGTGCAGCGCGATGCCGTTCATCACGGAGCCCATGGCGTGCTCGCGGATGCCGTAGTGGATGGTGCGGCCGTACGGCGAGGCCGACTTCAGCGGGTTGCCCTCCGGAAGGAAGGAGGACTCCTCGTCGATGGTGGTCAGGTTGGACTCGGCCAGGTCGGCCGAGCCGCCCCACAGCTCGGGGATCAGCTGGCCGATCGCCTTCAGGGTGTCGCCGGAGGCCTTGCGGGTGGCGACCTCCTTGCCGGCCGGGAAGACCGGGATCGCCTTCTCCCAGCCGTCGGGCAGCTCGCCGATCTGGATCCGGTCGAACTCCGCCGCGCGCGCCGCGTTGGCACCGCGCCACGCGTGGAAGGACTTCTCCCAGCCCTCGCGGACGGCCTTGTTGCGGGCCACGACCTCGCGGGTGTGCTCGACGACCGTGTCGGTGACCTCGAAGGTCTTGGTCGGGTCGAAGCCCAGCACCTTCTTGGTGGCGGCGATCTCGGCGTCGCCGAGGGCCGAGCCGTGCGCCTTGGCGGTGTCCTGGGCGTTCGGCGCCGGCCAGGCGATGATGGTGCGCATCGCGATGATCGACGGGCGGGAGGTCTCCGCCTTGGCCTCGGCCAGCGCGGTGGCCAGGGCGTGCACGTCGATGTCGCCGTCGGCCTTCGGGGTGACCCGCTGGACGTGCCAGCCGTACGCCTCGTACCGGCCGAGGACGTCCTCGGAGAAGGCGGTGGCGGTGTCGCCCTCGATCGAGATGTGGTTGTCGTCGTACAGCGCGACCAGGTTGCCCAGCTTCTGGTGGCCGGCCAGCGAGGAGGCCTCGGCGGAGACGCCCTCCTCCAGGTCGCCGTCGGAGACGATCGCCCAGATGGTGTGGTCGAACGGCGACTCGCCGGCCGGGGCCTCCGGGTCGAAGAGGCCGCGCTCGTAGCGGGCGGCCATCGCCATGCCCACGGCGTTGGCGATGCCCTGGCCGAGCGGGCCGGTGGTGGTCTCCACGCCCGCGGTGTGGCCGTGCTCCGGGTGGCCCGGGGTCCGGCTGCCGGCGACCCGGAAGGCCTTGAGGTCGTCCAGCGACAGGCCGTAACCGGAGAGGAACAGCTGGGTGTAGAGCGTCAGCGAGGTGTGCCCCGGCGAGAGCACGAAGCGGTCTCGACCCACCCAGGTCGGGTCCGTGGGGTCGTGGCGCAGGAAGCGCTGGAAGATCAGGTAGGCGGCGGGGGCCAGGGACATCGCGGTGCCCGGGTGACCGTTGCCCACCTTCTGCACGGCGTCCATGGCCAGGACTCGGGCCGTGTCGACGGCCCTCTGGTCCAGCTCGCTCCACTCGAATACGTTCGGCGTCGTGCTCACCCTGACTCAGGGCTCCTTCCGAATTTGTGAAGAGTGACCCCGTGAAGGGGACCGAGCCGCGCCACGCCGCTGTGGCTCGACTTGGAGACGGTTCCGGTCACGGAGGGTTGATCCCGCTTCTCTGTGCGAGCCTACCGCCCACGGGGCACCTCACCCTGCGTGGCGGGACAACCGGGGACACCTGGGCGGCATTCCCGGCGCACTGTGTCAACTTTCCTGTCCTACCTTCACCCGCCCGGGGAGGGTTTGCCCGTCCGAGGGGCAAGACGGGCGAGTTCTCGGCTCGCCGGGGCACCCCGGGGCCGGTCGGGGAATATGGAGCGTCTAAGGTGGCGTGGTACGCGCAGAGCGGACACGGGCACCCTTGCGGTCCGGGGGTCGCCTGTGGAAGTTCGTCGAATGTTGGGGTGTCCGTGACCGCCGTCGAATCCCGCCCCGCCGGGGCGGCCGGGACGACTCCGGCGCACCGGCCGATCGGGGCCCGCGTCGGGGCCTTCGTCGCACTGACCAAGCCGCGGATCATCGAGCTGCTGCTGATCACCACGGTGCCGGTGATGTTCCTGGCCCAGCGTGGCGTGCCGAACCTGCTGCTGGTGCTGGAGGTCGTCGTCGGCGGCTACCTGTCGGCCGGTGGCGCCAACGCGCTCAACATGTACATCGACCGCGACATCGACGCCGTGATGTCCCGCACCGAGCGCCGCCCGCTCGTCACCGGCATGGTGTCGCCGCGCGAGGCCCTGGTCTTCGGCATCGCGCTGGCGATCGGCTCCACGGTCTGGCTGTGGGCCCTGGTCAACCCGCTCTCCGCGGGGCTGGCGCTGGCCGCACTGCTGTTCTACGTCTTCGTCTACACGCTGGGCCTCAAGCGCCGCACCGCGCAGAACATCGTCTGGGGCGGCATCGCCGGCTGCATGCCGGTCTTCGTCGGCTGGGCCGCGGTGACGAACGCGCTCTCCTGGTCGGCCCTGGTGCTGTTCCTGGTGATCTTCTTCTGGACGCCGCCGCACTACTGGCCGCTGTCCATGAAGGTCCGCGACGACTACGCCAAGGCCGGCGTGCCGATGCTGCCGGTGCTCAAGGGCAACGTCGCGGTGGCCAAGCAGATCGTCATCTACTCCTGGGTGATGGTCGGCGTCTCGCTGCTGCTCTGGCCGCTGGGGAACACCAGTTGGCTGTACCCGGTCTCCGCGGTGCTGCTCGGCGCGTTCTGGCTGAAGGAGGCGCACGGCCTGCAGGCCCGCGCCAAGGCCGGGCTGGTGGGCGCCAAGCTCAAGGAGATGCGGCTGTTCCACTGGTCGATCACCTACCTGACCCTGCTGTTCGTGGTCATCGCGGTCGACCCGTTCATCTGACCCGCAGGACCTAACGCCGCTCGGGGAGCTCGGACGGGCCGACGTGCCCGTCCAGCCAGTCCTTCAGGGGCCGGGACACGGTCAGGAACCGGGTGATCTTCTTCTTCGCCTCGCGGGTGCCCAGCCACTCGGCGGGCTCCCACTCCTGCCAGGCGATCAGGCCCTTGTAGCGGAGCAGTTCGATCCGCGGGTGGTCCTTGGCCCAGCCGCGCGGGGCGCTCTTCAGGGCGTCCCGGCCGACCACCTCGGGGCCGGCCTTCCGCACCTTCGCGATCACCCGCTCCAGCTCGGCGCCGGTCACCTCCTCGGCCACCGCGGCCCGGTACCGGGCCAGCTGGTCACTGGCCAGGTGGTACATCCCGCTGCCGCAGGCCAGGCCGTCCGCCGAGAGCTGGATGTAGCCGCCCGCCTCGAAGAAGCCGCCGAGGTGCGTCTTGTACGGCGACTTGTCGGCGCTGAACCGCACGTCCCGGTTGGGGCGGAAGATCTTGGCCGGGCCGAACTCCGGCTCCAGCTCCTCCAGCAGCGCCTCCATCGGGGCGCGCACCACGTCCTCGTAGACCGCCTTGTGCTCGGCCCAGAAGGTCTTCGAGTTGTCGGCCTCCAGGTGCTCGTAGAACTCGAGCGCCTCGACCGGCCAGCCTTGGAAGGTCACGGCCTCAGCCTACGCGCCCGCTCCCCAGCAGGGCCCCGGCGGCGGCGCGGGCCAGTGCGGCGGGTTCGGCGGACCCCTCGCGCAGTGCGGTGACGATCGCGCCGTCCATCAGCAGCACCAGCGAGCGGGCGGTGCCCGCCGGGTCGGGGCAGCCGTCCTCGGCCAGCAGCCCGGCGACGTACGCGGTGACGGCCCGCTTGTGCGCGGCCGCGACGTGGTGGGCCGGGGAGTCCGGGTCGGCGGTCTCCACGATGGTGTTGATGAAGGCGCAGCCCCGGAAGTCGGCCCGCTCGAAGCGCTCGGCGAGGGCGTCGAAGACGTTCAGCGGCCCGCCGCCCAGGGCGGTCACCCGCTCGGCCAGCCAGGCGCGCCAGCGCACGTCCCGGTCGGTCAGGACGGCCACCACCAGGTCGTCCTTGCCCGGGAAGTGCCGGTAGAAGGAGGCCCGGCCGACGCCGGACTCGGTGAGGATCCGGTCCAGGCCGACGGCGCGGATGCCCTCGGCGTAGAAGAGCTCCTCGGCGGTGGCGAGCAACCGCTCGCGGGCGTGGGTCGGCATGTCCGCATCGTACGGCAGCCCTTGACCACAACGGAACCGATCGGTACCGTCTTGTCCCGTCAGAACGGTACCGATCGGTACTGTTTCTCGCGAGGAGGGGGTACCTGCCATGCCGCGACTGCCGCAACTCACCGAGGACGACGCCGGACTGCTCGACGAGACCCGCCGGCAGCTCGGCCGGGTGCCCAACCTGTACGCCGCGCTGGCCAACGGCCCGGCCGCGCTCGGCGGCTACCTCGCGATGCGCGACCAGCTGGTCAAGGGCGTGCTCGGCCCCCGGCTGCGCGAACAGCTGGCCCTGCTGATCGCCCAGGAGAACGACTGCACCTACTGCGTCAGCGCCCACACCCTGCGCGGCTCGACGATGGGCCTCACCGAGAAGGAGCTGCTGCTCACCCGGGACGCCACCGATGCCGACCCGCACGCCGAGGCGGTGCTGCAGATCGCCCGCGAGGTGGTCCGGCAGCGCGGAAGGGTCGGCGACGCGGAGCTCGCCCGGGCCCGGGCGGCCGGCGTCGGCAACGCCGAGCTGGCCGAGATCGTGGCGCACGTCGCGCTCAACACCCTCTCCAACTACTTCAACCACCTGGCCCAGCCCGAGCTGGACTTCCCGGAGGTCACGGCATGAACCGCGAGTGGCGCAAGGGCTCGGTCGAGCTGGTCGACGGGTACGTCCTGCTGGACGGCGCCGGGGTGCCCGTCCGGCGGCTGGCGGACGTGGAGTTCGCCGTGGAGGGCGGGTACCTGAACGTCCGGGTGCCCGGCCGGGAGGGCGTCCAGCTGGTGTCCGCGCCGGGCGTGCGGCTGGTGCTGGCGGAGAGCTGAGCCCGGTGCGGCGGAGAGCTGGGCCGGGTGTGGCGGCGGGCACACGGCGCTGCCGTCGCCAGCCGCTCTACTGATCGGTAGCATGCGGGACATGACCAGCGCAGAGACCACCACCGCCGCGCCCAACGCCCGCGTCGAGCGCCGGGCCAAGCGCATCGCCAAGAACATCACCAGCTTCGCCGCCCAGCACGGCGGCAGCGCCGAGGGCGTCGTCGAGTACGTCGGCCGCACCGCCACCCGGATCGTCCTGGTCGGCGCCGACGGCGCCTGGGGCGACCAGGTTGCCCCGACCTACGAGATCGGGCAGCGCGCCGCCCAGCTCGCCGGCCTCACCGTCCACGACTCCTTCGAGGGCGAGCTCGGCCTCAAGGTGAAGACCGGCCCGTACGAGTGGAAGCGCATGGCCGGCATCCAGATCTGACCCGCACGACGACAGGGCCCCCGCCACCGGACGGTGACGGGGGCCCTGTCGTCGTCCTGGATCAGTGGGTGGCGAGCTCCGCCGGGGCCGGCACGGCGGCGACCTGCTCGGCCCGGCGCTCGCGCAGCGCCAGCGGGACGCGCAGCGCCGCCGCCCAGATCAGCGCCGCGCCCAGCATGTGCAGACCGACCATCAGCTCCGGCGCGTCGGTGAAGTACTGGACGAAGCCCAGCACGCCCTGGGCGAGCAGCAGCACGAACAGCTCGCGCACCCGGGCCCGCGCCGGGGCCGGCGCCTTGACCGCCGCGAAGACCAGCAGCGCGGCCAGGGTCAGCCCGACCGAGAGGAACACCAGGTCCGCATGGGCCTGCGCCAGCCGGTCGTAGTCCAGCGGGATCCGCCACACCGGCTTGCCGTCCTTGCCCGGCGCGCCCGGGTGGTGCCCCGCACCGGTCACCAGCGTGCCCGCGACGACCAGCAGGCCGATGGTGGCGACCAGCACGTGCGCCAGCCGGTTGATCGGCGCGGCGACCAGCAGCCGCGGCGGCGAGTCGTCCTCCTTCGCCCGCTCCCACATCAGCACCGCGACCCACACCAGGGCCATCGCCGCCACCATGTGCAGCGCCACCACGTACGGGTTGAGACCCGTCAGCACCGTGATGCCGCCGATCACGGCGTTGCTCATCACCAGCCAGAACTGCGCCCAGCCGAGCCGGGTCAGCGACCGCCGCCACGGCTTGCGCGCGCGGGCGGCCAGGATCGCCCAGCCGATCGCCGCGCACAGCACGTACGTCAGCATCCGGTTGGTGAACTCGATGACGCCGTGGATGCCCATCTCGGGCGTCGGCGTCAGGCTCTCGCCGGTGCAGCGGGGCCAGGTGGTGCAGCCGAGGCCGGAGGCGGTCAGCCGGACGGCGCCGCCGGTCAGCACGATCACCACGGCCATCACCAGCGCGGCGAGCGTGGCCCGCCGGAGGTGGGCGGCGCTCGGGTGCCAGCGGTCGGCGAGGAGGGAGAACGGGGTACGCACCGGACCATCGTAGGTGGGCTTACACCCGATCTTGGGGCGGGTCCGGTGCTGCCGCCGCGCCACCGCGCCGCGCGGGACGAAGCAGGCTTTTCGATCAAGTCGGACATTGGTCTTGACCGGTGCGGCGTCCGGTCGGGAGAGTGCGGATTGGTCCATACCCATTTACCGCACCCACAGCGGAGTTCCTGCACATGCGCATATCCGTATCCGCCGCCGCCCTGGCGCTCGGCGGTTCGCTGGCCCTCGGCGCGCTCGTCGCGCCGGCCGCCCACGCCGTCCCGGGCGAGCAGTGCCAGAGCCTCGGCGTCGCCAACCTCTACGGCGAGTTCGTCGAGGGTGACGACACCCACACCCCCGACGCCGAGGGGGCGGTCGCCGTCGGCGGCAACGCCAACTTCGCCGCCTTCTCCGTCGGCCAGGAACTGACGGCCGACCAGGTCGCCAAGCTCCCCGGCGGCAACGCCCTGGTCGTCGCCGGCACGCTCACCGGCAACGTCCAGCTGATGAAGGGCAACGGCGTCTACGGCAAGCTCGTCGGCAAGGTCGACGCGCACGCCGGCAAGGCCGCCCAGGGCGCCTCGCCGATCGACTTCGCTGCCGAGTTCACCAAGCTGCGGGCCGCCTCCGCCGAACTGGCCAAGACCCAGACCGCCGGCGTCCAGCTCAAGGTCACCGGCAACCGGCTGACCCTCACCGGCACCGACGCCGCGCTGAACAGCTTCGTCCTGCCCGCCGCGCAGCTGGAGAAGGCCAAGGAGGTCTTCCTGGACGTACCGGTCGGCTCGGTCACCGTGATCAACGTGACGGGCGACGCCTACGACCAGGCCAAGGCCGGGACCAGCGGCTTCTTCATCCACGACGCCGCGACGAAGAAGGACGTGCTCGACGACAAGACGCAGAGCGCGGCCGGCGGGGCGATCCGCGCCAAGCTGCTGTGGAACTTCCCCACCGCCACCAAGGTGGTCAAGAACAGCGGCAACGCGTGGCCCGGCAGCGTGCTCGCCCCCAACGCGCACTTCGAGCTCGGCAGCGGCGGCCCGGTCAACGGATCCGTGATCGCCAAGTCGCTGGTCGGCAGCGGCGGCGCGGAGACGCACCACTACCCGTTCACCGGCTGCCTGCCGACGCCCGTCCCGCCGGCGACCACCCCGCCGGGCACCACGACCACGACCACGACCACGACCACGACGGGCGGTGGGACCACGACGACCGGTGGCGGCGGAACCACGCCCACGCCGACCCCGACGCCGTCCGGATCGGTGCCCGCGTCCACCCCGCCGAACGGTTCGCAGAGCCCCTCGCCGAGCGCACCGGCCACCCACGGCAGCAGCACGACGGGCGGTGGCCTGGCGTTCACCGGCGCGAACGGGATCATCCCGCTGGCGATCGGCGGCGTGCTGGTCCTGGCGGTCGGCGGCGGGATCGTCTTCGTGGCGCGGCGCAAGCGCGCGTGATTCTTCAGGGGCTCGGGGGGGGGGGGGGGGGGGCCCGGGGGGGGGGGGGGGGGTTGCCCCCCCCCCCGGGGGGGTGTGTGTGT